>JBAXIZ010000030.1:0-6554 GCA_037138095.1 bacterium | reverse complement strand
AAGTTGTTCTACTGCATAAAGTGATATTCCCCCATATGGTCCAATGTCACCAACAACCCCCCAAATATCAAGTCCGGTATTTTGGTCTAATATATAAACCCTTGAGCCTATAGGTACTGTATTTTTTGGCACTGTAACATAATTATCTGTTGTTGCATCAAGGCTTTTTCCATCTTGTTGATAGGCAGTTTGGCTTTTGTGTTGAGGATCAATTTTTGGGTCAGTTATTCCATTTGTTACAATCCTTATTCCTTGGGTCGGGATGGTTACGTTTGCCGATTTTGCAGGAGTGTTTTTTGTGGTGGTACTAATTTGATCCAGAGCTACTGTTTGAGAGCTTGTTGTACCAAATGGAAAAAAATTTGTTTTATTATCAAAAACTTTTTCAGAATTAACTACTTGAATATTGCTTAGATAAATACAATAGATTATTCCGCTAATAAGAAGTAGAAAAAATAAAATAATTATAAAAATAGTTTTACGCATAGGTTTTTAAGGAATCCTCTTTCCATTTTCATCAATTGCATTTCCTTTATCATCAAAACCTGCGAGGGCGTCATTTCCACTACTATTGTTTATGCTTCCTCCTTCTGGTGGAACATAGGGGGTGGCCCTTGGCGGTAATACAGAACCATCATTTCCGCCCATAAGGGGGGTGTCTGTCAAATTTGGATTAACTGGTTCGCTTGGTAGGGGTGGATTTATTTCTGCTCCTATTGTTTTTGGCGCATTATTTACTCCGGGTGTGGAGGGTTTGCCCCCAGAAACGGTGCCATTAATTAACTCCATTCCATTGCCCACCATCGGCTGTGACATCGGTATAAACAAACGAAACTTCACCAAATTTGGATTAAGTGTATACAAAAATACATAAGACCCAAGTATTACAAGCAAACCATATACAGCCCCTTCTATTCCCTTCCTCGCTTCAGTCTTGTCCGTAACAATATCAGAAAGCATATATTTAATGCCTGAATATACAATTTTAATCACAGCTAAACCTCCAGCTATTGCAATAGCAAAGGTATATATGTTTACTAAATATTCTAATATGTTCGCATTATTTAATTGGCCACCGTTTGGTAGTCGGATGTTTTGGAGGGGGGTGTATTTTGTTTCAGCAAAGACAAAAAAAGGAAAAGATAAAAAGATTGCAACTAGTAAATTACGCCAAGAAAATTTCATAAATTAATTGATTTAATTATTATTTCCTCCGAAAAAGCTTTTAAAAATGTCACTCACTGGGTTAGTGCTTTTAGTTCCAAAATATAAGTCAAAAGCTCCGCTTGCTGATTGTAGTATTCTTTTTTGATTTGATAAATCAAAACTTATATTTGAATATCCTTCCTCCCCCGTTGTATTTCTAAACGTGATATCTCTAGTGGTTTCTACAGACTGATTATCATTTACAAACCAAGAATATATTCCATCAACATCTGGATTGTTGAAATAATAAGGAATTGCTGTAATTGAAACTTCACTTTCTTTTAGGTCAAAATTATTTTGTATTGCTTTGTTAAACAAAATACCCAAAGATGGATTATTTTCATAAGCAAAAATTTCTGTTTCTTTGGGGTTTACTATTATGCTTGCGGTAGCCCTCGTTGTATCTTGAAGGTCAGAAACATCAACCGATATTTCTTCATCATTTGAAACAATCCCTCCATTCCAATAGAAAATATTTTTTCCATAGCCAGAAGCTTCGGTGTCTGTGCCCATGCCCCTTTTCCAAGTGTATACAAGCTCTTCGGGTTTATATTTTACTCCGTTTTTGTTTAATAAATTTGGTATAGCCACAAGCCTTATTTGTCCCTCAAAAGAATAAAGAGACTTTCCTTTATAAAAAGGGGGTGTGTAGCCTGTAGATTCCCAAAGTAAATCTACATTTCCGGGGGAAATTGTAATCGTTTTTTGAAAAGATACCCCCTCTGGCGTTTTTATTTTATATATTATGTTTGAGACACTGCCAACATCTCCAGTTGTAAAATTAAAACTTTTTTTACTGATTCCAGATTCGCGCAATACTCCGTTTATATACCAGTCTATTTTTGAGCGAGAAAGATCATAAGAATAACTTTCAATACTAATATTTACATCCTGAAATGCTTGGGGAACTTCTGGTACAATTTCTGTAATAATAACTTCTTCAACGGGGCTTGTTGGAGCCGCTTGAGCATTTATTTTTTGAGTTAAACAAAAAATAAAAAGGAGGATAATTGTACAAAGTGTTAGAAAGCGTTTCATGGGTATATTTTAGCACACGTTTTAAAAAAAGCATTTTATGCAACCTTTCTTTTTTCAGAAGTAGTATCTCTGTTAAAAGGAATAATCTTTTCTTCCTCAGGGAAAGGAACAATATTAGAAGGTTCTATTTTTTCAGCCGTTGGTAATTTTACAATATTATTCACATCTTTCACATTTTTATCTATTTTTGGACGTATTTCATTACCAACAGAATTATTTTTTCTTAACCCATGCACCATTTCAGCTTGCTCTGCAACACGAGAAGCTTGATGTGCTACTTCTCCGAGCGCTCGTCCAACCGGCGCGGTAGCTGGTATTACAGAAGCCACTTTTGCGCCAAAACTTGCTACAGCTGCTACCTTGGTTGCTTTTCCAGCAACAGAAAGAATCTTGTCTTTGTTTTCAAGTGTATACATATAAATAACCTCAGCTGTCCATGTTGGTAAGGCATTGATTACTGGTATAAATTCGATAATTGCAGTACCAAAAAAAGAAAAAGCTCGTTTAGGATTTGAAAAATTTATACCTTTTAGTTTATACCAAATAAAGAAAATCATAAGGGGAACTGTGTTAAATGACATCGCGGCGGCAGAACCAGCAAAAGGGATTAATTGAATTGCTGCAAGGACAACATCAAAAAAAATAGCTGTGGCGAGCATTAATCCAAAGTCTGTTTTTGAGATACGGGAAGGCTCCTGACTTGCAGGCTGGTTCTGTGTTGGGGTCTGTTTTTGTGTTTGGGGTTTATCTTCCATTATTGAATGTAATTATACATAACTCGACACTAATCCACGAATGGGCACTAATGACACGAATAGAATTCTGAATCCTGCATTGTCATCCTCGGGTACTCCCGGGGATCCAAGTTCTGTATTCAAAATATTATTATATTCAAGACTTGGATTCCCGCCGGAGTTTATCCTCGTGGATACGGGGGCAGGAATGACAGAAATATTGTTTTGAATTCCATTCGTATCATTCGCTTAGTTCATTCGTGTATTGGTGTCGTGTTGGGTTGTTTGTATTGTGCTAGCTATTCAATTCTGCTTTTGCCTTTCGTATTGCCAAAACTTCGGATGGGTCTGATGTAAGAATTTGGTGTTCTGTATACGATGCAATGATTTTAATGGCCACATGTTTAAGCCCTGCAAAGAAAATCCCCTCCCCTACATCAGATTCAAGTAATAAAAACTTTTCTTCATCTGTAAGATTAAAAATTTTCTGCAAATTATCCATTGATGTTGGAGACTGCTTGAGAAGGATCTGAATTGAAGAGTTTGTAATAATAGGCATTCCATACGAAGATTTAATAAAGTCATCCACATCTTGTGTGATTGTTGCTAGCCCTAAATAATATTTTCGCCCTCTTTTTGCCATACTGAAAAGGAATGAAGCTGTATCGTCTGATTTCATCATCCACCAAGCCTCGTCAATCACAAGCAGACGCTTTTTTAACTCTCTTCGAATTGCAGTCCAAATATAATGCATAACAATATACATAGCCACCGGTTTAAGTTCATCTTCCATATCTCGAATTGAAAACACAACAAGATTTTTATTGATATCAACATTTGAAGGTTGATTTAGAAATCCAGACCAAGTACCCTTTGTATATTTTGTAAGTTTTTGTACAAGAGTATCCCCTCCTTCCATACCAGCAAGAACAAGTTCAAAGTCGGAAAGAAGTGGTGGTTCTATGTTACTAAAATCAGAATCAACAGTAATATCTTTCATTGCATATGTTTCTGTGATGGCTCGGTCGATAATAGAATCTTCTTCTGGCGTCAGTCCACCAAGCATAATTCGGAAAAGCCCCACTAAGTTTATGATTTGTGAACGCAAAACATCGGCAGGAGATTCGTCTTCTCTGGCCACGGGAAGGTCAAATGGGTTGATGTGGTTGTTGGAGCTTAAAGAAATATTAAAATATCTTCCCCCCACTGCTTCTGCAAGATATTCATATTCTCTTTCAGGGTCAATCACGATCACACTCACATCAAACATAAGCGTTCGCAGAATTTCTAATTTTGTAGCAAAAGATTTTCCAGAACCAGATTTTGCAAAAGTAATTGAGTTGTAGTTTTCAAGAGAAAATCTATCAAAAAGTACAAGACCAGAGTTGTGTCTGTTTATTCCATATAGCACACCCTTGTCTGAAGTAAGGTCGAAGGAAATAAATGGGAAAAGGCTTGAAAGTGGTGAAGAATTTAATTTTGAATGAACACCAAGCTCGTCATTTGCAAGAGGAAGTGTGCTTCGAAAACCTTGTTCTTGTTGAAATAAGGCTGGTTTTATGTAAATAAGTTTTGCTTCAAGTATAGAGCGGATCTCTGACTCTATTTTGTCCAAATCTGGTATTGTATCTGCATATATTGAAATATATAGGCCCACCTCAAACAAACGCTCCTGAGCCTGTTGTAGCTGGTCACGCAATGTTTCTAGGTCCTGATAGGCGGTGTCGAGTATTGGGTCACGCACGAGGCCTTTTTCCTCACGAATTTGTATTTGGCTTTGCACTTCAGCAACTTTCTTTTGATATTGTTTTAGGATTTGGGCTGTATCAACGGGGTGAATGTAAATAGAAACATCAAAAATGGTATCCAGATTAATTATCGGAGAAAACCAGTTATCAGAGAGATATCTTGGGTAGGAAATTATGAAAAGAGTACGAACAATTTTATCTCCAAGGTTTATATCACGAGGGGAAACTTTTAAGGCGCTTGGTGCAATAATGTCACGAAGCTCAAGAGCCGCAGATTCAAAAATCTCACTAGGAATAATAGAAGTGATTTTTTGTTCCTCTTTTGGTTTTGGTTTGAGAAAGTCGAAGAGTCCCATAATATTAATTTTGGTTAATTATCGGCTTGTTTACATCGCCGGGATTGAAAAGTTTATAAAAGACCTCCACAAGTTCTTCTGTGCCGAGCTGGGCTACACGCACCCCGCAACGAACAAGCCCCTGCTCTACCACCCCAATGCGCTGTTCTAATTGGGTTCTCGCTTCTTCAAAATGTTCCGTCTCAGATTTTTTTTGTTCTTCTTTAGAACCTGTTCCTTTTTTTAATATATTTTCAAACTTTGTGTCTTTTATAAATAAAATAGGGGGGCTATAAGGTACGACAACATAAAATGTTTTGGTCATAACACTTGTTGTTTCTGTAAAACTTTTCACAAAACCAATATATTCTTTTGTTTGGATTTTTAGCAATTCACTTGTTTGTTCTTTGTAACGAGATTCAAGTAGGGCTAAATATGGGCGTATATCAAGCCTTCTTGATTGCACAAAAATTTCTATAGAAAAGTTTAAGGAGTTTATGAAGTTTTGGAATTGGTAGAGAATACCTTGTTGTTCTTCACTTGCCTTTAGTGCAAAGTTTACAGAGGAAGCCATCACCAAAGCTCGCATTGAGCCGTCTTTAAGTATTACAATACCGTCACGAATTTCTTTTATCGGTACGAACTCTTGTGTTGCTTTTGCTTTTTGGGCTACGGTGTTGGACATGTTTTAATAATTTTTAATTTCAAATTTTTAAATAATGTTTAAATTTTAAAGCATCTCCTCTTTTGTCATTCCCGCCCCCGTATCCACGAGGATAAACTCCGGCGGGAATCCAGTCTGAAAATTTTGACTTGGATCCCCGTTGCTACGAGGATGACAATGCGGATTTGTATAAACGTTAATTATTATACCAGAAAAATAAAAATTAATGTTTAATTTTTATTTTATCTTTTCATTAATATCTAAACTCCAAGAAAGTTCTTTTAGTTTGTCTTGGGAAATTGCTGGAATTTTATATTTTGGTTCTTTGGAATGGATCTCTACTTTCACTTCTTCTTTCTTTTTTTCTTTATTCCAGTCCTTTTTCCATATATAAAGTTTGGATCCAAAGAAATATCTCACAGCTGATTCCACAGTATCAATGAAAGCTCGGTTATTTATTTTATAGAAAGCAAGCATCGCTGCAAATATAGAAATAACAATAACTATTGGTATTGCCAAATAAATAGGAAGAAAATATATAAAAACATAGTCTAGGCCCGCGCCACCTACAATATACACAAATTGTTTAAATGTAAGCGAACCAAAAATTTGATCTTCAATTTCTGTAAATTGAGGAATTTGATATTGCATGAGTATATTATACACTAAAATATTTATCTCGACACAAATTTACGAATGAGGACGAATGACACGAATGGAATGCAATACGCTACTTCTGTCATCCTTGCGAATGCGAGGATCCATGATGCTTTGAATAGACAAGTCCGGAAATACCCACTCACGCACGTCAAAATACCTTTCCTCACGA
>JBAXIZ010000029.1:0-6727 GCA_037138095.1 bacterium | reverse complement strand
AATTTGCTCGATCAAGCATAAAATTCTGCTGAATTTTTGCCTGACCACACCTCGGGTCAAAAGTATTTTTCTGCTGAAAAATCTTTTCACCATGTCTCGACCAAAAGTATTTTTCTGCTGAAAAATCTTTTCGTCATACCTCGGCTCGTCAGCCTCCGGTCTTGCATTCGGGGCCCCTCCCGAATTCACCGTCGCGCTCCGACCTTACGTTCGGGTCCCATCCCGAACTCACGTCAGCCTCCGGTCTTGCGCTTGGGTCACGTATAATTTTCTGCTGAAAATTTACTCGACCCCGACTCAGTCGCCTTCGCTCCTTCCGTCTTTCAATCTGATACCCATCAGATTGAACCCACCCCAAGCTCACTCTACCACTGAGCTAAGCGCGCATAACAGTAGCATATTACAACAATAGTATTAATATTTGCAAGCTTATTTTTTATTTAGTAAACATTTTTTGCTATCGCGAAAAATGTTTACTAAAATTATTTTCGATAATATAATATTTGTATGTCAATTGTTTGGTACATCCTAAAAGAAATGTACGACAAAGAACTAAACTACAAAGGTTACAGGTGTAATATTTTTGGTATTCCAAAAACTTCTCCGTATAATCGAGATTCATTTAAATCAACATTGTGTCGTTTGAAAAGAGGTGGGTACATATCTGAAAATGATGAGGGGATGGGAATAACACCTCTTGGTAGAAAGTATGTTGAAAAAAAGTTGAATTCATTTAAGCAATTTGATTCACCTTTTAATAAAAAAAGTCCAAGGAATTTAATATTAAGTTTTGATATCCCTGAAGGCAAGAAAGCTGAGAGGGATTGGCTCCGATGGCACCTTAAGAAATTTAACTACATACTCATTCAGAAAAGTTTGTGGGTTGGGCCATCACCACTACCTGAAGATTTTCTTAATTATCTTAGGTTTATCAAACTTACGAAACATATAAAAACTTTTAAGTTACCAAAGTCTTATATTTCAAAAAAGTAAATATTAACTTTTTTCTCATAAGTAAACATTTCTCGCTATCGCGAAAAATGTTTACTTATGAATATAACAAAAGAATAACTAGTTAGGAGTTAAGGGTTATAAGTTATAGATTATTTACCTTCTTCTTTTTTCTTATCCAATTTTTCTAATCCAAGTTTTTTGATGCCAAAGTAAACGACAGCCACGATTATTAGAAAATCGATAAGGGCACTTATAAAACTACCAATAAGAATGTTTGCGCTAAGGACAGGGATAGTTATTTTGTTCAGATCCCCAAGTCTTCCTAGGAATATACCTATTATTGGGTTTATAAGGTCTGTCACGAGGGCTGTTACAAGCTTTGTGACCGCACCTCCAATAATGATACCGAGTGCTAGGCCAAATACCCCATGCTCCCGTACGAATTCTATAAAGTCTCTAAGTCTTGGTTTAATTATTTTTTCCATATTTGTATTATACCGCTATTCTTATAAAAGGTAAAAAATCTCACAATGGGAGATTTTTTACGCTTGGTGACCTTACGGGGACATCGGTCACAAGTATTTTTCTGCTGAAAAATTTCGCGATCAAGCATAAAATTCTGCTGAATTTTTGCCTGACCACACCTCGGCTCGTCAGCCTCCGGTCTTGCGAAAGCATACCCATGCTTTCTCACCCCGACTCGGTGCCGTCGCACCTGCGTTTTTCGATTCCCCGACGCAAGTGCTACCCAGCACTTACTTAAGGTCATGATACTAAAAACCACACTGGAGTGTGGTTTTTAGTATCATGACCTTACGGGGAATCGAACCCCGATTACTGCCTTGAAAAGGCAATGTCCTAACCGTTAGACGATAAGGCCTCTTTTGGTAACTCAAGTAATATAGCACTTTTTGGAAAAAAAGCAAAAAAATGCTATTATCCAAGCATTATAGAATATTGGAGACTTGGCTGAGCCCGGTTGAAGGCACCGCATTCGAAACGCGGCAAAGGGTAAAACCTTTCAGAGGTTCAAATCCTCTAGTCTCCGCAAAATAAGGAATAAAATGAGTAGCATTTTATGACTATATTTTTTGTGAGACTAGAGGATTTGAAAGACGGAGCGCGACGGCGCGAGTCGGGGTCGAGCAAATTTCTAGCAAGAAATTATACGTGACCAAATCCTCTAGTCTCCGCAGGAACTAGTGAGCAAAAAGTTTTGCTCACGTAGAGGATTTGAAAAGTCTGAATATATTTTTGAGGATTTACTAATCCGAAAAAATTTGAAGACTGTACAGAATCTGTAAGATTCAAAATTCCTCTCATCTCCGCTTGGTTAGTTTTGTAACATTCGAATATTTTTTAAAATATATAATACCGATAGCGATACTCTTCTACTCTTTTTTGGTTTTGGTTTAAAGTTTAATTTGATATAATTTAGGTATGATTAATAAGTATACTCAGAGATATTTAGTTATAAGCGCAGTTATTTTTATCTTACTTGGTTTATTTGCTAATTCTTCAGAGTGGAACTTATTAGCAGCTTTTATTTTGATTCCATCTTGGGCATTAGTTACGTTTGAATATTTGATCAATATAAGTAAAAAAAGAGAGGGATTATCAGTTAATAAACAGAGAAGGAATTACTTTGCTAAGGGTTTTGTTATATTTTATATTATTTTATTTGTTCTTGATTTAATGGGAAATGAATTTGCACGAAAAATTAATATTGTTTTTGTAGAAAACTTGATTGTATATCCAGTTTTATGCATGTGTATCATTATTGTGATTAGAGATTTTTTCAGATGGATTTATTTTCGAGAAAGGTGAAAACTCCTATTTAAAATATCTTTTTCCGCATTACATTATGATGGGTCTCTGTGGATACCCGACCTCCTCTGTTTTTTTACTACCAATTTTTTTTTCATGTGAGATAATTAATACATGAAATCTCAAAAAGCATTTGTTATACCACTTTCCATACTAGTAGTTGCTATTTTAATAGCCCTTGGCGTGTATGTTTATATGCAAAGTAATTTACCGAGAGCTATAGAAGAGCCAGCTAAGCCTGTTGCTTGTACAGAAGAAGCCAAGCAATGTCCCGACGGTTCATTTGTGGGGCGAACCGGACCAAATTGTGAATTTGTTTGTCCCGAAGTTGTAACTAGTACTGGTACAAGTACTGCAACTAGCACAGACCCTGTAATAAATTCTATTTCTCCAAATTCTGGGCCAATAGGAACTATTGTGGAAATAAAAGGCAATAATTTAAATGGTTTTGAGGGTGATATGGATGCAATAATAGAAAACAGTAAAGGGGAGACGGCGGTATTGTTAGGAATGACCAGAGTTGAACCAAATTTAATTAGAGTAAAAATTGAAAGTAAACTTTGTAAAAAAAATAATTCCTACAGTGGACTTCCTTGCGAATCATATTTAAATATTGTTCCGGGAGTTTATAATATTTACACTTCACCTTGGGGAAAGATGAGTAATAAAGTAAAATTTACTGTGACTGCAAATTAGTAAGTGTTTGCTACAAAAAGATTTACATATTAAAATATAGGTATATTAAATTAAACATAAAAACATATGAGTTTTTTTGAAAGAGGCGATGATGCGAATAATTTAGGTAAGAAACCAGAGTTTAGAGACTTGGAGAATTTTGCTGACCCAGATGCTAAAATAGTACAAGATTTGGTAGATGAGAGAGCTGAGGCTAGAGAAAAGATGGAAAAAAGAAGTTCATACTTAGCCAATCTCGATTTGACACCTCCCGTTTGGGAAGGTGATGTGAAAGCGGGGAAATATGATCCAAAGCCAGAAGATTATGAATTGAAAGTGGTTCCTGAACCAACGATAACTTCCAGCTTTAAAACTCAAGATCGTGTAAGGGCAGAAGCTATAAGCAAATTTGGTCAAGGCTATAAAAATCCCCAATCTGATAAAGGTCATATGCCTAGACGCCAAAAACCAAAACCATCAAGAGATTCAATTAGGTTCGATGAGGCGGTATAAAAGTAAAATTAGAATTTAAAAACGAAACATTCGATGTATCGAATGTTTCGTTTTTGTGAGTCCAAAATCTACTACCGGGAAACCCGGTAGTGAATTTTTAGCTTGTTGATAATTTCATTATCAACGTGCAAAAATGTGACCATTTTTGTGAGCTAAAAATCTACTACCGGGAAAGAAAAAACCGGCACTTGCGATGAGTGTCGGTTTTGGGTTTTAGCGCCCTGTGTAGGGCGGGAGGCCGTGGTTGGCTAATTTCCCACACATACCCCAGAATTGAATAAATATATCCGGAGCTTTTGGCTCTTGGAGCTGTCCTTTCGCGGGCGAGGTGCTTTTTGAAGGAACTGTTTCAGTACTCGTACGAGCACTCGTATCTGATGAAGAATTATCTTTCATAGGCAAACAAATATACCACATATATAATTTTATGCAAATTTAGAAATTTGCATAAAATTGGCTATGTGGTATTTTATACTAAATTAAGTCAGAAAGTTCTTTGTGATCATTTCAACCCGTAAAAAGGAATAGAGATTATGAAAATAAGGGAAATTATATTTCTAGTCGTTATTTGTTTTGGGGCTTTGTGGAGTTGTTTGAAATACGGCTCATATACAAATTCCAAAGCAGAAATCTTTGTTGTTTCCACCGAAGATTGTGGGTGGAATACATTGGTTGAAAAACCAGTCAGAATCAACGATATCAATAATATCTGGCAGATAAGTTTTAGTCGTGAAGGTAAAAGACTTGTCGCCTTTGGAAACTCTGAACTGCCAACAAAACATTGGGAGATTGGTGATGAGGTTTTCATTGTATCGGCGAAGAGTGACCCATCAGCTTTTTTCTCGTCATCAGTTTATTTCTTCAACAATCATCGGAAAAAAAAGTGAATACAGCTATCTATACCCAGTAATTATTGCTGGGTATTTTTCTATCATCTTATCGTTTGACATTTCTTAAATTTAATGTAAAATCTGAGCCAGAAACAACAAAATTATTTATATGAAAAATGTAGTTCTTTTTGATGCAGACGGCACGATTTTTGATTCAATGGATGGGATCTTTGGGGCAGTATGTAATGTTTTTGAGTCAGAGGGCATTAACCCCCCTGATTATGAAGACTACCTCATTAATTTTCGATTTCCTTTTGGGCAATATTATCGCCGATATGGAGTGAGTCTTTCTGATGAAGAAATTCTAAGAAGATATCTTGCTTCTTACAAGGCGAAGCATGGTGAATATAATCCACCTTTTTTCCAAGATGCTCGAAACATAATCGACTGGCTTCACAGTAAAAAGTGTCGAGCCAAGGTGATTACCGCAAATAGTATCGAAAACATAATGAGAGTTCTTTCATCAGCAAATTTTGATGATTTCATCGAATGCAAATCGGCTGAAAGCAAAGCCGAAGCTATTCGTGAGGAAATTGGAAAATCAAAATTTGGCCGAATGACTCCGTTTGTTGGTGATACCTGTGCCGATATTGAAGATGGTGAAAAAGCTGGAGTTTTTACTGTCGCGGTTTTGAGGCAGAGAATGAGACTTGCACCGCAATTTTTAAAAGCCGGAGCCAAGATTTGCATTCCTTCTCTTATGGATTTAACTGAAGTGGTCACTTGTTGACCACTTTTTTCTTGCCCAGTAGTAGATTTTGGGCTTACAAAAATGTAACACTTTTCGTGATCGCGAAAAGTGTTACATTTTTAATTCCTAATTCATAATTCTTAATTCTATTTCGAACTAAGATTCACATAAATATCCTCCAAGGCTCTTACTCCATCTCCAACCGCAATATTATTTTGATGATATAAAACATCTGTACAGTCTCCAGCTGCCCAAATTCCATGGAGTGAAGTTTGTTGGGTTTTAGGGTCGATTTTTATTGCGCCGATTGCATCAAGCTCCACTAAGTCTTTTACTAAGTCAGTATTTGGTATCGCACCAATTTCTACAAAGACACCTTGCATTGGGATTTCCTTTGTTTCTCCCGTGGTCATATTTTTTATTACAATACTTTTTACAAAAGTATCACCTTTTATTTCTACTATTTCAGAATCCACAATAGCTGTAACTTTTGGATTTGAAAGTACTTTTTCCACCGTAACTTTGTCTGCTTTATATTCATGATGTCGATTTACCATTGTTATACTTTTTGCATAAGCGGTAAGTTGGGAGACAGTTTCAAAACCAGCATTTCCTCCGCCCACAACCGCTACATCCATTCCTTCAAACATGGGGCCATCACAAGATGCACAGTACATCACACCCTTATGTTCGAATGTATCTGCCCCGATTGAGCCTAGTTTCTTGCGTTTACTTCCAACAGCCATAAGAATAGCTTCCGCTTCATATGTGCCTTTGTTTGTTGTTATTAAAAAGCCATTTTCTATTTTTTCAATTTTTGTTGCTTTTTCCCCTTCTTTTATATCTACAATATCTTTTGAATAGGCGAGTAGATGATTTTTTAAATTTGAAGCTAGTTCAGCCCCGGGGATTTTTATTGTCCCTATCCAGTTTTCAATGCCCGGAGATACAATACTTTGTCCGCCAAAACTTTCGGTTATAAAAACAGTTTTTAAATGTTTGCGGGAAGCATAAATACCAGCAGAAACTGCTGCTGGGCCACCACCGATGATTGCTAATTTGTATGTCATAGTTATGCTATTGTAATGCTAAAATCATTTTTTTACAAATGCAAAATGGCGACTGTCGGAGCAAAATGAAAATGTCACCCCTAGCAAAGTAGAAATGTCACCCCCTC
>JBAXIZ010000028.1:0-6742 GCA_037138095.1 bacterium | reverse complement strand
ACATAATTGTTGTGTATATATTATATCAAAATAGTTATTTCCGGACAAGTCTAGTGAACCAATAGAATGAACAGTTTCTATCACTGACACTCTCTGTACTGGACCAATAATGGTTACTTAGGGCAAATCCTAATTTTGTTACAAATTCATTAAATTTTTCCTTTTTTTCTACATTTGATAATCCTTCTTAATTCCAAATTGCACTAGTTAATTTTTCAAGCTCTTCATATTCTTCTTTTGTAAGTATTCTCCATTCTTTTTCTCCCGATTCTAATGTTTTATTTAAATCAGCCAACTTTCCATCGATTTCTGCCCATTCCATTTTTCCTAGGTTTGGACCTACTTCAAATTTCTTACCATTTATCTCGATTGTTTTTGTTGGTTCCTCCCCTGTTTTTGCCACACTCTTTGGTGCCCCTTCATCCATATTATTTAAGTATTAGTTTTAATGCACTAATTATATTACACAAGAACAGGATGGCAAGGATTGTACAAAATTCAAAACAGCTACAAACTTTGCTATAGCGGAATTTGTAGCTGTTTATCTCTTATCCTAGTGAGTGAATTTTCCATTTACAAATCTTAAATCATGAATCAATCTGTCATAACTCCTTACTCATAACTCTTAACTCACAAAAACGTTCTTGCCTCCACCTTCCCTAAAACGTATAATGTACTCACTATGCAAAACAAAAAACCAGTAACATTAATCATCCTCGATGGCTGGGGTTATCGAGAAGAAACAAAAGATAATGCAATAGCTAGCGCTAATACGCCCGTGTTTGATAAGCTTTGGGCCGAATATCCACATAGTCTTCTTAAGGCTTCCGGCCTTGCTGTGGGGCTTCCAGAAGGTCAAATGGGCAATAGCGAAGTGGGTCATATGACCATAGGTGCTGGTACTCCGATAGATACAGATTTGGTGAGAATTAAGAAAAGTATTGATAATGGTGAATTTGCAAAAAATCCTGCTTTCACTTCCCTTTTTGAACATGTGAAGAAAAATAATTCAACACTTCATGTACAGGGACTTGTTTCAAATGGAGGTGTGCACAGTCATTTTGATCATCTTTTTGCTTTCCTTAAAATCGCAAAAGAAAATGGAATTAAAAATGTTGCCATTCACGTTTTCACAGACGGCCGTGATGTTGCACCACAAAGCGCAAGCGGATTTATAAAAACCCTCCAAGATCAAATTTCAAAAATTGGGATTGGTTTCATTGCATCAATCTCAGGAAGATTCTATGCTATGGACCGAGATCACAACTGGGACCGCTTAGAAAAATTCGAGAAAGCACTTTTCAATTGCGAAGGAAATGTTTGCAAAATTGATCCAGCTCTCTATATTGAAGATTTGTATAAGGAAGGAAAAATCGACGAGACCTTAGAACCGATTGTTTGTTATGGCCCAGATGGAAAAGGATGTGCAATCGAAAAAGGTGATGGTATTTTCTTTTTTAATTTCCGCGCAGACAGAGCAAGAATGATTACTGAGAAACTTATTGAGAAAACAAAAGATGAAGATGTCTTAATTGTAACAATGACAGAATACGACATTAGATTTGACGGAAAAGTTACTGTCGCATTTCCTCCTTCAAAAATCGCAACCACACTTGCAAAAGAAATTTCAGAGGCTGGACTTACGCAAGCTCATATTGCTGAAACAGAAAAATTTGCTCATGCAACATATTTCCTAAACGGAGGTGTGGAAGCGCCATACAAAGGTGAGACTCATATAATGCTCGATAGTCGAAAAGATGTTGCAACACATAACCTCGCGCCAAAAATGCGAGCTGAGGGTGTTGCAGACAAAGCAATCGAGGAAATTGAAAAAGGGACTGATTTTATCTTTCTAAACTTTGCAAATGCAGATATGGTGGGCCACACAGCAGATGTACCAGCGATTATTATCGCCGTTGAAGAAGTTGATAAACAACTTGGAAGAGTTGTGGAAGCCTTGCATGCAAAAGGTGGTATTGCATTTATCACAGCCGACCACGGAAATGCGGAATTAAATGTAGATCCTATTACAGGGGCAGATCACACAGCTCACACAACAAATCTTGTACCTGCGATACTAACAGAAAAGAAATATACTCTACACGACGGCGGACTTTCCGACATTGCACCAACAATTTTGAAGCTTCTGGATTTGAAAAAACCGGAGGGGATGACGGGGCACGAGCTATTGGGTAGTTTGTAGTGAGTGGTGGGTAGAAAATGCAAAAGCTAGTGAGTAGTTTGTAGTAAGTAGTGGGTAGAAAATGCAAATACAAAAGAGGGTTTTCACGAAGTGAAAACCCTCTTTTCGCATCAACTTTACATTTTACATTTTGAATTTTTAATTCGGAAGCGTGCACCCACTCATCTCCGCTAATTTTTCAAAACTCTGCTCTCCTACTAATTTTTTAGAACCATCCTCGTTTAGCCATGTTGGGAAGCCCTCAATCCCCTTCTCTGAACAAATTTTTGTATTTTCTGGACACTCTACATAATTTACATATTTAAATGAACTTCCAAATTCTTTTTTCTGAGCCTGACAATGTGAGCACCAAACAGCGCCGTACATTGTAATTTTCTTCTCTGCCAAACACTGGGCAAAAGCATCATATTTACCAGGGCCAGATTGTAAATCTACTTTAGGAACTTTATTATTCAATGCATACCAAAAAAACCCTCCCACTATCACCAATGTTATTATTACCCAAGTAAGTGTCTGCTTCATAATTTTTAATTTTAATTTAGTTAATAAACTTTATCCCGACACAAATCCACGAATGAGTGCGAATGACACGAATGGAATTCTGAATTCAGTATTTCATTCGTGTTATTCGCTGTATTTATTCGTGTATTGGTGTCGTGTAACTATTCGTGGCAACAATCCACAAGTCGATTTGTAATATCCTTCAGCGTCCAAGGCTGTTCTTCATCTGCCATTTCCTTCACACCGCTTAAATCTATTAGCTTTAACCTTAAAGCCCAGAAAATTGAAAATAGTTTATGTGCTCTTTCATACATTTCTTTTGCCTCTTCTTTCTTTCCATCTGAATGCAATTTTGTACCAACTTCGATAAGTCGCATTGTGGCGGAAAGTAAATGCTTACAAGTACACCAAGTCTCTCCCTCATTCTTTTCAATCATTTTTGCGAGCAAGCTTTTTCGCATTTCTCGAATTTCATTCAAAGTATCAAAATACTCATCTTTTTCTGTCTTCAACCCCGTGAAGCAAAGATGCTCTTCAAGGGATATTAAATTCATAACAGCAATAGCTAAATCTTCCTCCATAGAAAGGTCAATTGCTTCGTTTTTCTTAATTTCAGCTACTTTTGCAAGTAGGTCTGATAATTTCATTGGTTGTTCGGTTGTCATGCGTTTTATTATACCAAATATTATAACACGACACCAATACAATACACGAATAAATACAGCGAATAACACGAATTGAATTCTGAATTAACTTGGATCCCCGGGAGTACCCGAGGATGACAGAAGTGATGTCTTGCATTCTATTCGCGTCATTAGTGAAGTCGGGGTGGGTTCAATCTGATGGGCATCAGATTGAAAGACGGAAGGAGTGAAGGCGACTGAGTCGGGGTCGAGCAAATTTTCAGCAGAAAATTATGAGTGACCCGACTGCAAGACCGGAGGCTGTCGTGAGTTCGGGATAGGACCCGAACGCAAGGTCGGAGCACGGCGGTGCGAGACATGGTGAAAAGATTTTTCAGCAGAAAAATACTTTTGACCCGAGGTGTGGTCAGAAGATTTTTCACCAGAAAAATACTTGTGACCTCATTCGTAAATTTGTGTCGAGTTCTTTTTACACAAAGAATATTATCAACCCTAAAATAATCATAATTAAAGCAATGGCAAGACGAGCTTGTTTAGTTTCTTGCCTTCTTAATACATCAATCTTATCAGCTACTCTTTTGTCAACAGAAAGTAAAAGCGCAACAAATAAAGGAAGGACAAAAACAACATTGTAAAACAAAAGATACATTAAACCACTCCAAAACTGACCTTGATCATGCAAAAGTCCAAGAACTAAAAGATACGGACCTCCCGTACAAGGAAATTCAAAAAGACCAACGGCAATACCAAGAATAAACGAACTTACCATTGATGCCTTCTCAATATATTTTGCAATTATTAAATGTGCACTGTGAGGAATCTTTAATTTAATCGGAAACTTTGGGAAAAATTCATTAATGAGTCCAATGGCACCAAATACAATTATTGCCATCGCACCAAGCTTTGCCATACCATTTGGAACATTGAAAAAAGAAAGAACCCTCAAAATTCCAAGGCCAATAAGAACATATGTTGCCATTATTCCAAACACATACATCAATCCAGCTTTAAAAACATTTTCTCTATCTCTACCTAAACTAAACAAAAATCCGATCGTCAAAAACAAAATTGAAAATGCACAAGGGTTGATACTATCGAGTAAAGCAGAAAAAGATATCAAGAAAAATAATTCCACTCCGTGAGGAACAATAATAAAGTGTTTAGCGATAAGAAAATACCCGATCAAAAGTACTGAGAGAACACCTATCGCTATATAGAATATATTTTTTTGCTTTGACATTGTTATGTATTATACCCCAATGTGTCATTCCGGCGAAGACCGGAATCCACCCTGAATTTATTTACATGGATTCCCGCCTTCGCAGGAATGACAGAAAATACGAGGATGACAATGCAGGGTACGGAATGACAGAAATGAGGTTATTTTCTCTACCCACTACTCACTACAACCTACTCACTACCAACTATACCCTAAACTCTCCTCCCTCATAAATCACTTTCGTCTTCCCCCCATGCAAATAAGCTGTTACTTTTCTTTCTGTTGTCGAAATAATATCTGTATGCACAGACGAATCGTTGAAACCCAATTCCTCCCATTCTTCTTTTGTAACACTGCTTGGGTCGTTTATAAAGCAGTCGTGATATGAACTTCCTAAAGCAATGTGAGTATTTCCCTGTGGTCCACCCATATTTTCATCAAAAAGAGTTTCAGCCATAAATTTTGTAATTCTTGAAAATCTTTTATCTGTAAGTGAAAACTCCCCCATTTTATTTGCATTTTCTGTGGCGATCATATCTTTCAAAACTTTTTCATTTTTCTTCGCCTTACTTTTCACAACTTTTCCATCTTTAAATTCAAGTTCAATACCTTCAATTAAATTGCCATATCGATAAAGCGGTTGATTAAATTTAATCCAGCCATTTGTACCTCTCCAATCTGGTGAAGTAAAAAGTTCAAAACTAGGCACGTTTCTTCCACTTCCTCCTACCCACTTTCGTTTTTTACCCAAAGATATCCAAAGATCTACATCTTTTCCTTCCACATGCAATTTATCAATTGGTAATTTATTTATTTTCTTTTCAACTTCCGCCATTTGTTTATAAACTTCTTTCCATTTTTTTATTGGATCTGGCTCATCCAAAAAGCAAGCTTTGATTATTTGATTCCAATATTCTTTTTCTGTAAGTTTGGCTTCTTTTGCCATAGCTTCTGTTCCAAAAAGTGCTAAAGTCCAAGTAAATTTTCCTGCATTTTCTTTTTCTCTTCGCCATTCCATAGCTGGCTTTGATGCTTTTCCGCGTATCATCATTTTTTTAGAATCCACACCCTTGAGCGCGTGTTTGTTTGTCTCACTGATTATATAAATAGAATGATCTATTTCATCAACTAAACCTCTTTGATATTTTTTAGGGAAAAATTCAAGCTGTTCTTTTGTGGCATTTTGATAAAAAAATTTTGAAGTATTATCATTATCGCTGTAAGTATCTAAACTGTAATTTGAAATAACATTTCCGCCTTTTCGCCAAACGGCCTTTAGAAGCTCCACATAGAGTTCTCGGGCAGACTCACCGGCTTGTACAAGAACTGTTTCCCCTTTTTTAATCCCTTTTCCGCTATTTAATGCAAAATTAACAAGCACGTTCGCGTACTTTTCTAGTATTTTTTGATTTGGAATATAATTCATTGTTTGCTGATTTTAACATATATCTATCCAAAAAAATACCACACAAAGCTCATAACTTTATGTGGTAATGCAATCTAACTAATGGGAAATTCCGGATAACTATTGTCATCTGCATAGAACCTGATCGGCTCATCGCTGGGTAGCCATACTTTGTTCAAAATTGTTTCCAAACTTGTAGGACTATGAAGATGCCCAGTATCATGATCTATAAGTAATCTCTGGACAATTGGAAGTAATTGTCTCAGAAACTTTTGTATATTTTCTGTACGGATATTTTTTGTGGACATTCTTGAATTTTTTGCAACTAAATACATCAAATTATGGAACATCCTGTGTGAGTAGATGTCAACATTGGACAAATTCTTGCCACCCATCCCTCCCCGCTGTCTTTCTCTTCTGTGATGTCTGTTGCAACATTTATTCAAAAATTTGATTTTCTCAGAATCTTTGATCTGCCAAAAATAACGAACTTCATGGGCTGGCAAATGTATGAGCCAGTAGATTTTTTTGCTTCCACTGGGGTACTCAACTATCGCAACTCGTGCTAATGAATCGGGATCCAGTGTTCCCTTTTTAACAGTCAAAGTTTTATAATTCTGTTTCCCCTTTTTTGTTTTATTCTTCGTACTCAAAGGCCCTCCTTTGTTTGTTTCGAATCCTTTTATATTCTGCTCTTTTATATTTTTTTGTCACTCTTCTCAAAATTAAAAAAACGTGTTGAATTTACATAGTATTAATCCGTGATAATC
>JBAXIZ010000027.1:0-6896 GCA_037138095.1 bacterium | reverse complement strand
TTATGTTTTTTAGCCTTTTTAAGAGTTACTAAAGCTCTACTTTGCACATAGAAAAATGATTCCAATGTCTAAGCCTGTCATCCCCATATTTAGTTTGTAGTGAGTAGTTAGTAGTTTGTAGGGGAATGCATTGCATTTTTCTACCCACTACTCACTACAACCTACTCACTCATTCTAGTTTTTCAAAGTTCTTCCGATTTCACGTTCGGTGTCTCTTTTTTTGATATCCTCTCGTTTATCGAACTTCTTTTTACCTCGCCCAATAGCTATTTCTAGCTTGATGAGCTTACCCTTATTATACAACGAAATGGGTATAATAGTCAATCCTTTTTCAGACGCTTTTCTTTCAATTTCATAGATCTCGGATTTAGTGAGGATTAGCTTCCTTGTTCGGGCGGGCTCGTATTCTGTTGTAATGTTTTTTGGTTGATATGGAGGTATTTCAAGGCCCACAATAAATGCCTCACCCCCTCGTATCAAAACGTGCGCACCCCCAAGTTCTCCGTGTTTGTTGCGAATTGATTTCACTTCTGAGCCAGATAGCACAATACCAGCCTCATATTTTTTTATAATTTCATAGCTTAAGCCTACTTTTTTATTCTGTACTAAAGACATACGATAAATATAGCATAGAATAGGTTTTCTGTTATACTGAAGGCTATATGGCAATTAAAACACCACAACAAAACAAAAAAGGAACAGGAGATAAAAGTAAAAAGCCGGGTAGTGGCTTGATCTCAAATTTGATAACCGCTTTGTTTATTTTCTTAATCATTGGTGCTCTTTATTCTTATGTAAGTGAGGCAAATAAAAGTAATCCAGAAATTCCTCTTTCCCAAGTAGCTTCTGATGTGTCTTCTGGCAAAGTTGCTTCTATTGTTGTTTCTGGAGAAGAATTAGAAGTCACATACAAGACTGAAGCAGGGAAGACTGCGGAAGTAAAAAAATCTAAAAAAGAAGTCGGTACCGCCATCACAGAAACTTTTGCAAAATATGGGATAGCTTCAAGCACACTTTCTGCAATTTCAATAGATGTAAAAAATGAATCAGGATTTATGTATTGGTTTCTAAACTTCGCTCCATTTCTTTTGCCAATTCTTTTTGTTCTATTTTTCTTATGGTATCTTTCACGTCAAGTAAAAGGTGCGGGAATGCAAGCTTTCACTTTTGGACAATCTAAAGCTCGTCTCACACAACCGAATGATAAAAAACAAAGAGTTACATTCAATGATGTTGCTGGTGCAAAAGAAGCAAAAGAAGAATTGAAAGAAATTGTAGATTTTTTGAAAAGTCCTAAAAAGTTTTTTGATATTGGGGCCCGAATTCCAAAAGGTATTTTGCTAATGGGTGCGCCCGGTACAGGAAAGTGTATTGTTGGGAGTTCGCTGATTCTTACGAATAAAGGAGTTATAGCAATTAAAGATATTCCTAAATATTTTTCTGTAAATCCAAAAAGTAATAAAGTGTATGGAGCAACCTTGCCGACCGTTAATTTGTCAGGACTTAAAAATGAAAAACAAACAGCTTCTCACTGGTATAATCTAGGTCTTCAAAAAACAAAAAAAATTACACTAAAAATGGGACAGGAGCTTGAAGGTACCCCAGAACACCCGATTGTAATTATGGATGAAAAAGGCGAATTAAAATTTCAAAGATTAGATCAAATAAAAAAAGATGATTTGGTGGCAATAAAATTTAATACAAATGTTTTTGGATCAAGTAAAGAAGTTTCTTCCGAACAGGCCTACATTATGGGCTTATTAACCGGAGACGGGAATTTGAGCCATTCAAGTAGAATAGGGTTTACGACTGTTGATAAAGAACTAGCCCTATCATTTGGTTCATATATGAAATCAAATTATTCTGAATCAAAATTAGGACTTGCTTCAGATGGAATAACGCATACAATTACTTCTTGGAAAGCTAAAAAAGATTTTTATGATATGGGAATGTCATATCTTCTTTCTTATGATAAAGCGATTCCTCCGCAAGTTTTGCAAGCCCCAAAAGAGGTTGTCGTGTCTTTTCTGCAAGGTCTTTTTGATTCAGATGGATATTTTGAAAGGTATAATGTTGGGTATGGAACAGTAAGTAAAAAAATGTCTGAAGAAGTGATGACTCTTTTGTTAAATTTGGGTATTTTTGCAACAAGAAGAATTAAAAGTAAAATTAATTCTGTACATAAACGACCTGTATATGAAATTATGATTTCTGGAACTTCACTTCAGAGGTTTGCTTTAGAAGTAGGTTTTAGATTAAAAAGAAAACAAGATGCTCTATTGAAATATCTCGAAACGCATAATTGTGGAAATACAAATGTTGATTTATTTTATCATATAGGAGATAAGGTTATTGCTTGCTGGGAAGAGATGAGTCGAAATAAAAAAAGCACAGAAGGCTTGTCGAAATTGATTGATAAGGTTAGAACCAGAAAAAGAATTTCGAGAAACTCGCTTTTATTATTTGTAGATAAGTTTAAAAAAAGTGGTTGCAAACATAAAGATTTTGAATTTTTAAAGAATTTATTAAATGCCAATTTGTTCTTTTCAGAAGTTTCAAAAATTGATGAAGGAGAAGCTGAAGTTTTTGATTTTACTGTACCCAAGACTCACTCATTTATTTCAAATGGAATGATATCACATAATACATTACTGGCAAGAGCTACGGCTGGAGAAGCTAATGTGGCTTTCTTTTCAATCTCAGGTTCTGAGTTTGTTGAAATGTTTGTTGGTGTGGGAGCTTCTCGTGTGAGAGATCTTTTTGCAATGGCAAAAGCATCGGCTCCGGCAATTATTTTTATTGATGAAATTGATGCCGTTGGAAGAACTCGAGGAAGTGGTATGGGTGGTGGAAATGATGAAAGAGAACAAACATTAAATCAAATTCTTGTGGAGATGGATGGTTTTGAACCAACAGAAAAAGTTATTGTGATGGCGGCAACAAACAGGCCAGACGTACTCGACCATGCAATTTTGCGCCCCGGACGTTTCGACAGACGAGTTGTGATTGATTTGCCCGACCGCGGAGACCGTGAGGAAATTTTGAAAATACATTCACGAGGAAAGCCTTTTGCTGAAGATGTAAATATTGGACTTTTGGCAGAGAGAACACCGGGCTTTTCTGGAGCAGACTTATATTCACTTATGAATGAGGGTGCGATCCTTGCTGCTCGCGAAGGGCGCAATAAAATTGCACAATTTGATTTGATACGTTCTATTGAAAAAGTAATGATGGGGCCTGAAAGGAAAAGCCATCTGCTTTCTATTAAAGAAAAAGAAATCACTGCCTATCATGAAGCTGGGCATGCAATAGTTGCTTCAGTTCTTCCATATGCAGATCCAGTACATAAAATTTCAATTATTTCTCGAGGTCGCGCAGCGGGTTATACTTTGAAACTTCCTTTGGAAGATAGAAAACTTCAATCTAAAAATGAATTCTTGGATGATATCGCAATGTCACTCGGAGGATATATTACAGAGAAAATGATTTTTGGAGATGTGACGACTGGCCCATCAAATGATTTGCAGGTTTCTACTGCTCTTGCTCGTGATATGGTTACAAAATTTGGTATGTCTGACAAAATTGGAGCAATGGCATTAGAAGGATTTGGTGGAAAGCCATTATTTGGAGGGCAGGGAATAGATGGAAAAGAATATTCTGAAAAAATGGGAGCAGAGATAGATTCTGAAGTTTCTTTGATTATGAAAACTGCATATGAGAAAGCTGAAAAGATCATTACAGAATACAAACATGTACTCGATGTTATTGCAAAAAAACTTATCGAAATAGAAACTATTGAGAAAGATGAGTACGAAGCTATCATTTCTGCTCACGGAATACCGCTTAAGAAAAAGAAAGATATTGAACATCAAAGCTAGCCGCTAGGTGCTAGGCTCTAGGCGCTAGCTTTTCTGTCATCCTTGCGAATGCGAGTGAACTCGGAAGAGTTTCCGAGTGCAAGACCGGAGGCTGACGAGCCGAGGTGTGGCCAGGAAATTTTTCAGAAGAAAAATATTCTTGGATCCGTGCTGAAAATGTAAAATGTAAAAAATTCCGCAAGAAGTTGATTCTTGCGGATTTTGTTTGGATTTATTCTTCAGGAACCCATTCGAAATAGAGAATGGTGCCATCCTCTTGTGTTGTTTCAAACCAAGGACGCAGGACCTGTGTCCCAAGGTTGGGAACGATTTCAAATGGGTGAATAATGTACAAGCAGGAAATCCCTGGGTAGGATTTACTCGGACGAGACTCGATTCTTGTTGGCAGAGCCTTGTGGGTATAATCTGCCGGTTCGAGCTTGAGTTCCTCTCGGATTTCTCTTTTCAATGCTTCGTCTGGTGTTTCGCCCAATTTGATTTTTCCAGCGGGTTCCTGATTTCTCTCTCTTTTTCGGCCATCCGGCAGGGTTTGACGGATTTCCTTGAGGATTACTTTTTTCTCAGGTTGGGGAGATTTGAAGTGCATTTTCACTATCTCGACAACTCTGGAGATTCCAGTATGGTCGATACGGAGATAGCTTTCTCCTTCCCCAATTTCTTTGAGATAATTAACTAGATCTTTTGCTTCTCCCGTACCCCAGTTTTCGACTGGTATATCGAACCTTTGAAGTAGGATGAACAAATTGCCAACCGTAAGACGCTTCACTTGCATTCCTTTCTTTTGTGTTTTATTTTAAACAGAAATAGCTCTGTTTTCTAAATTGGATACTACATCTTCAAATCACTTATGTCAAATCATTGACAGCTCTACACATAATTGTTATGTTCTTTATGGAATTCAGTACAAAACTTCAACAATAGAAAAAGAAAATCATGGAAGCAAATACGATGAAATTGCAAATCGAAATACTTTTGTATTTTGTGAAAAATGGTGTTCTTCACGTGCTCCTTAATCGGTATGGTCACATGTCTATGTGTGCTTCTGAGCGAGAGGCGAGGGAAGGATTCTATCGGCCAACTATTTGTTGTGAAGAGGATAACAAGAACTTCGCTACTCTTTTTGATGCTACGAAGCGCGAGTTAGGAGATAGTATTTCTACAGAGGTAGTCCCAATCATACATGGTCTAACTCCTGTTGAACACTCAACCAAGACTCGATTCATTGCGTTGGTCAGTCAGTCCTTGGTAGAAAAGTTTCGCTTGCCTTTTAACGCGGGCGGGCTGATACCGATTTCTCAAATTGAAGTGTTGGATGTTGTTGAATTGCCGGCGCAAAATCTTTCAATTAACATCAACCGGTATCCAATGGTTGCCGGGCACGGTTGGAAGGATTTTCTTTCCACCGGTTTCGAACTTCTCTCAGCAAGATAAATTGCACAAAGGGTGTCTTTAACAAGACATCCTTTTTTCTTTCCCGGTAGTAGATTTTCAACTCACAAAAATGGTTACATTTTTGTATGGTAATAATTTAATTATTACTAAGTTGAAAATTCACTACCGGGTTTACCCGTTTGTGATATAATGGAACTATTAAACAGTGTTTGATAGTAACACTGCTCTAAAATAATAAATATATGGCAAATAAAATATTAAAGCAAAAAGCTTTAGAAATGAGAGCTAAGCAAATGAGTTATAGTCAGATAAAAGAACAATTAGGTATTAGCAAAAGTACGCTTTCTGAATGGTTGCGAAATGTTCCTTTGTCTAAGGAAAGAATTAATGAGCTAAGAGCGAATAATGAAAGTAGAATAGAGAAGTTTAGAAATACAATGCTCGCAAAGCAACAGGTTAAACGAGACGTTGCATATAGTTTGGTTAGTAGGGATATTGGCAAGATGAATAAAAGAGAAATTTTTCTGGCGGGATTTTTCTTATATTGGGCAGAGGGTGGTAAGACAAAGAATACTACAGTTGTTTTAACAAATACAAATCCAGTTATGCTCAAATTTTATTTGAGATGGTTGGAACTTCTAAAAGTTCCGAAAGACAAAATAAGAATTAATCTTCATTTGTATTCTGATATGGATATAAAAGAAGGGGTTAAATATTGGTCAAAAATTTTAGGTATTTCAGAATCTCAATTTAGAAAACCATATATTAAAAAAAGCTTATTCTCCGCAATAACTTATAAGAATGGTTATGGGCACGGTACGTGCTGTGTTGTTTATGAAAATAAACCGTTTTGTGACTATGTATTGATGGGTCTTAAGAGGATTCAGGAAATATACACATAGTAATGAAAGCAAAAGAAAACTACCCTAGAAGGTAGTTTTCTTTACTTTGTCCGCCCTCCACGATTTGAACGTGGGACCCTCGAGGTATAAGCTCGATGCTCTAACCAACTGAGCTAAGGGCGGTCAATATAGGTACTACTATATCAGAAAAACTGCCGTAATCAACCTATTTTTTAGGAAAATAATCCAATAATTCCCCAGAATTATATATCTCATAAGTCAGTCCGCCGAAAGAATATTTTATCCCATCAATTTCAATTTCAGCACCACCAGCCTTAGGATCGATTTTTGGTGAGAAGTGGTCGAAGCCGATATTGTAGAGTGTACCGATTATTTCAGATTTATTTCCAATATTTCCATTACCACTTTTTGTCCAAGCATCAGTTAATTCTTTTATATAAAGCGCACCATAAAGATACGCATAGTATCTGTCGTGTTCATCTGTGATTCGGGTAAATCTTTCAGAATCTGGATCAGTAGTTTGAAAATCTAATTTATTTTCATATGCTTTGCCTAAATAAAATTGAGAAGATGTATCTTTTAAATTTTCTTCAATCTTTTTTGCTGTATCTGGTTTGATACCCATTACACCCCAAGAAAATTGAGATTGAGTTCCAAGAATTTTTAGTGGAGCAAAAGCCTGTTTGAAAATTTCTCTCTCGCTTGTGAAGAGGCGAAGTTGCTCAACGGCAAGCACTGAGACAATAAGGCGAGAGGGAACTCC
>JBAXIZ010000026.1:0-7051 GCA_037138095.1 bacterium | reverse complement strand
TAATTAATTAAGGAAAAAAAAGGGGGGGGTACGATTAATCGTACCCCCATCTTGATGGTAGTTGAGAATATTTGGGAACTAAGTTCCCAAAATACTCACGGCCGTGACTAATGTGCATAATATTTTTTAAAATCTACTAAATATATATTAAAAAACACATTTATTTGCTTATAAACACATAATAACACCACCGACATAAACAAGTCAACCCTTGTTGTTAGGTTGTGGAAAATTAGACTTGACATCCTCCACAGTTTTGCTATAATCACGCGTACGACTTTTGATTGAGTAAATTTCCGAGAAAGTCAAGTTAAAAGCCCCTTTGGCTAAATTAAAATCGCGTTTAGATTTTAAAGAGGTCAAATAACTTGCCTTCCCACGTTTTGTCAACAAAGACTCCTATAATTTAATAATTGTCTTTAGAACCCAAATAGAACGGGAGGTTTTTGCGTATAGTAGATTTTAATAACAATTTTAATAACAATATGAATACACAACAACGACCTAAAAAGTTTTTCTCTCGATATAAAGAATCGATGATAGAAATGCCAAACTTGATTGAGTCTCAAATCAAATCTTTTGATTGGCTCAAAACTTTTGGACTTGCGGAAACTTTCAAAGAGTTTTCAGCAGTAAAAGACTTCTCAGAAAAGAAGTTTGAGTTAGATTTCGTAAACTTTGAGCTTGGTGAAGCAAAGTGCGACGAACAATATGCAAAAGTGAACAAGCTTTCATACGAAGCTCCTCTTAAGGCTACTGTGCGAGTAAAAAATAAAATTCTTGGTACAGAAAAGGAACAAGAAGTTTTTATGGCAGAATTTCCTTTGATGACTCGCAATGCTACTTTCATAATCAATGGTATTGAAAGAGTGGTTGTTCCACAGCTTGCACGTTCTTATGGTGTATTCTTCACAGCCAACGAACTTCGAGGACGAAAATTCTTCGGAGCAAAAATCATTCCTTCACGAGGCGCTTGGATTGAAATCGATACAGAAGCCGATGGTGTGATGTATGTTCGTGTAGACAAAAAACGCAAATTCCCAATCGCTTCTCTTTTTCGTGTTCTCGGTGATGCTACCGACGAAGCGATCATAGCTCGTTTCAAAGACAGCAATGAGGACGTAAGAAAAATGATTGAACTTTCTATTGCAAAAGATACAGCAAAAACTCAAGAAGATTCATATCTCGAAATATACAAAAGACTTCGCGATGGCGATTTAGCTACTCCAGAAATTGCTCACAGTTTTGTGGATTCTATTTTCAGTAAAGAAAGATACGATCTTTCAAAGGCTGGACGTTTCCGTTTCAACAAGCGATTCCAAAAATCAATGGATGAGAAAGATTTGCAAAGGGGTACTCTTTCTTTAGATGATGTTTCTGTAATGGCTACATATATATGTGGACTTAATCAAAATCCAGAAGGTATGGAAGATGATATTGACCACCTAGGTTCAAGACGAGTTCGTTTTGTTGGTGAGCTTTTACAATCAAAGATTCGAGTGGGTATGACACAGATGAAAAGAAACATTCAAAACAGAATGTCTACAATCGACACTGATGCAACTCTTCCTATTCAATTTATTTCTCCTCGCCCACTTCAAGCACGAATAAAAGAATTCTTCACACAAAATCAGCTTTCACAATTTATGCAACAAGAAAATGCTCTTGCCGAGGTAGAACATTTGCGCACACTTTCAGCTTTGGGCCCCGGAGGTCTTTCACGAGATCGAGCTGGATTTGAAGTTCGAGACGTGCACCCTTCTCACTACGGAAGACTTTGTCCAATCCATACTCCAGAAGGTCCAAACATTGGTCTTATTTTGCGCCTTGCAACATATGCAAAGGTGAATGAATTTGGAATGATTGAAACTCCATATGCAAAAGTTAAAAATGGAAAAGTAACAGCAGAAGTTGTTTATCTAAATGCTTTAGAAGAAGAAAGATACAATATTGCTCACGCTGCAACAAAATACGATAAGACTGGTCATATTACAGAAACTTCTGTGGAAGTTCGAAGAGACGGTGAACCATTTTTGGTAAAACCAGATCAAGTAGACTATATGGACGTTGCAACAAATCAACCATTCTCAATTGCAACATCTATGATTCCTTTCCTAAACCACGATGATGCAAACCGAGCACTCATGGGATCTAACATGCAAAAGCAGGCAACTCCTTGTATTTGCCCAGAAGCTCCTATTGTTGCTACAGGTATTGAAGAAAAAGCAGTTACCGACACACTTCGTGTTATTCGTGCAGATGAAGACGGAACAATTACAGCTGTCGATGGAAATAAGATTGTACTCCGAAATGCAAAAGGCAAAGACACTATATATAGTCTTGTGCGATTTGAACGAACAAACTCATTTACTTGTTTCCACCAGCGACCAAAAGTAAATCTTGGAGACAAAGTTTCAAAGGGTGATTTGCTTGCTGACACATCAACATCAGATAATGGACAAATGGCTCTTGGACAAAATATGCTCGTAGCATTTATGTCTTGGTCTGGATCAAACTTTGAAGATGCGATTATTCTTTCAGAAAGAGTTGTTAAAGAAAATAAATTTGCTTCTATTCACCTTGAAGAATTCGTTGTTAATGTTCGAGATACAAAACTAGGACCCGAAGTTACAACTCCTGATATTCCAAACGTTGGTGAAGCAAAACTAAAAAACTTAGACGAAGAAGGTCTTGTACGAATTGGTGCAGAGGTACGTCCGGGTGATATCCTTGTTGGTAAAATTACTCCAAAAGGTGAAACTCAGCTTACTCCAGAAGAAAGATTGCTTCGATCTATTTTCGGTGAAAAAGCTCGTGATGTGAAAGATACATCAAAGCGACTTGAAAACGGAAAGCGAGGACGTGTTGTTTCTGTAAAAATATTCTCACGAGAAAATGGAGACAAACTAGAATCAGGAATCATAAAAAGAATTCATATTGAAATCGCTCAGCTTCGAACTGTTCAGGTTGGAGACAAGCTTGCTGGACGTCACGGAAACAAGGGTGTTATTTCAAAAGTTCTTCCAATTGAAGAAATGCCATATATGGCGGATGGAACACCTATCGATATTATCCTTACTCCACTTGGTGTGCCTTCACGTATGAACCTCGGTCAAATTCTTGAAGTTCACTTAGGCCTTGCAGCAAATACTTTGGGCTATCAAGCTATTGTTCCTCCGTTTGTTGGAGCAACAGATGTTGAAATCAAAGCAGAGCTTGTAAAAGCTGGATTTGCAGAAAACGGAAAGATGGATCTATTCGACGGACGAACCGGAGAAAAGTTTGAACAACAAATTGCTGTGGGTTATATGTATATCTTGAAACTTCACCACATGGTGGAAGATAAGATTCATATGCGATCTATTGGTCCTTACTCTCTTATCACTCAACAGCCACTCGGAGGTAAAGCTCAAGGTGGAGGTCAGAGACTTGGAGAAATGGAAGTGTGGGCTCTTCTTGGTCACGGTGTATCATATACACTTCGAGAAATGCTCACTATCAAATCAGATGATATTATCGGACGTTCACAAGCTTTCGACTCTATTGTGAAAGGTGAACTATTGAAACAACCAAACGTGCCAGCATCATTTAATGTGCTTCTTGCAAACTTGCGAGCGCTTGGTCTTGATATTGAATTAAAGAAAAAGGGAGGTCCAGGTCGAAAGAAAATTACTTCAAAAGAAGTTATAACAGAAGACGAAGAATAATATTTATAACTTCTAAACAAACAGGCTAAAACATTTTGATTACAAAATGTTCGCCCAAGTAAAACTATGAACACAAAAATAATCAACAACAAAACTCAAGACTTCAATGATTTCGATTTGATTTCTTTGCGACTTGCATCTCCTGAAAGAATTAAGGAATGGTCTTATGGTGAGGTCACAAAGCCAGAGACAATGAACTATCGAACTCAACGAAGTGAAAAAAGTGGTCTTTTCGATGAAAAGATTTTCGGCCCAGATCATGACTATGAATGTTACTGTGGAAAATACCGAGGTATTCGTTACAAAGGAATTATCTGTGAAAAATGTGGAGTGGAGCTTACTCGCTCCGTGGTGCGAAGAGAGAGAATGGGTCATATCGACCTTGCAACTCCGATCGGTCATATTTGGTTTTTACGCTCAGTGCCTTCACGAATTTCACTTCTTCTTGGAATGTCAGGAATGGAGCTTGAAAAAGTTGTTTACTTCGCGGGCTACCTTATCACTTTAGTTGATGAGGAAGAAAGAGCTAGAATTTTAAGTGACTTAGATTCTGAATTCAAAGCAAAAATAAAAAATATTCAGGATGAAAAAACAAAAGATGCTTTAAAAAATCTTTTGCTTGAAACAAAGAAAGAAATCGAGGCTATACAAGCTGGAAAAGTTATCGATGAAGTTGTGTACCACAAGTACTCAATGAAATACGGGACACTTTTCGATGCTTCAATCGGTGCAGAAGCTATTTACGGACTTTTGAAAGATTTGGATCTTGTAAAACTACAAGCCGAACTTGAAAAGGATATCGAAAAAGCAAAATCACTTGAACGAGAAAAAATTTCAAAGAGATTGATTGTTGTTAAATCAATGGTGAAAGGAGGTATCCGCCCAGAGTGGATGTTCCTTACACGTATTCCTGTGATTCCACCAGCACTTCGCCCAATGGTTGCTTTAGATGGAGGACGACATGCAACTTCAGATGTAAACGATTTGTACAGACGAGTGATCAACCGAAATAATCGTTTGAAGAAACTTATTGAAATCAAAGCACCAGAAGTTATTTTGCGAAATGAAAAAAGAATTCTTCAGGAAGCTGTTGATGCACTTATCGATAACTCAATCCGCCATGGTAATGCTGCTTTTGCAGGATTAAATCAAGCACAAAGACGACCACTTAAATCTCTTGCAGATAATCTTAAAGGTAAAAGAGGTCTTCTTCGAGGAAACCTTCTTGGAAAACGTGTGGACTACTCAGGACGTTCTGTTATTGTTGTTGGTCCAGATTTGAAACTTCATCAATGTGGTTTACCAAAACATATGGCACTCGAACTTTTCCGACCATTCATCATATCAGAGCTTCTATCAAAGGAACTTGCTTTCAACATTCGTGGTGCAAACCGACTTATCGATGAAGGTATTCCTGAAGTGTGGGCAATTCTTGAAAGCGTGATTGAAGGAAAATACGTTCTTCTAAACCGTGCTCCTACACTTCACCGACTTGGTATTCAGGCTTTCCAACCAATCCTAATTGAAGGAAGTGCTATTCAGGTTCACCCTCTTGTATGTACAGCGTTCAACGCCGACTTCGACGGAGACCAGATGGCTGTTCACGTTCCACTAGGTGAGGAAGCTCAAATGGAAGCTCGAGAAATTATGGCTTCAGATAAAAACATTCTTAAGCCGGGTTCTGGAGATCCTATTGTTGCTGCAAAACTTCTTGATATTGTTCTCGGTTGTTATTGGATGACAAAAATAATTGAAGGAACAAAAGGTGAAGGAAAATATTTCTCAAGTCCAAATGATGCTATTAATGCATACGACTATGGTTTGGTAGGTTTCCGTGCAAAGATTAAAGTTCTTGCAACAGACACTGCAAAATATTCACAGTTTGAAAATGGAACTTTTGAAACATCAGTAGGAAGACTTCTTTTCAATTCAGTTTTGCCAAAAGATTATGGATATATAAATGCTGAAATGGAAAAGAAGAAAATGACAGCAATTATCGATGATCTTACAAACAAATATGGTATCGAAAATATTCCAACTATTATGGATAAGATCAAGAATTTTGGTTTCAAATATACAACTCACTCAGGTACAACTTGGGGTATTGATGATGTGCGAGAGCCAGCATCAAAAGCTATAATTATCGAAAACGCAAAGAAAGAATCTGAAACTGTACAAGAACAATTCAACGAAGGTCTTCTTTCTGAAGATGAAAGATATAGAAAAAATATTGAACTTTGGCACGAAGCTAAGGGTAAGATTGAAAAAATAATGAACGAAGCTTTTGAAAAGGATGGACCAATTTACGATATGGTTATTTCAGGAGCCCGAGGTTCTATTGGTAACATTACACAGATGGCAGGTATTAAAGGTCTTATTGCAAACAACCAAGGTGAGACAATTGAATTCCCAATTCTTTCATCATATAAAGCAGGTCTTACACCTATTGAATACTTCATTTCAACTCACGGAAGTCGTAAAGGTTTGACAGACACCGCGCTTAACACAGCGAAAGCTGGATATCTAACTCGACGTCTCTTTGATGTTGCTCAAGATGTTGTTGTTTCAGAAATTGATTGTGGTACAAAAGATTCAGTTTTGATTGTTCGTGGAAGTGACTCAGGTATCGAGATTCCTCTATCAAAGAAAATTCGTGGACGTGTTGCTGCCGCTGATATCGTGGATTCAAAGGGTGAAGTTATTTTCAAAAAAGGTCACCTTATTACAAAGGATGATGCTAAGCTAGTTGAAGAAACAGATGTTGCTTCAGTTTCTGTTCGGTCTCCACTTACTTGTACATCTCTACATGGAGTTTGTGCACAATGTTATGGTACCGACCTTGGTAGAAATGTAATGATTGATATTGGTGAAGCTGTGGGAACAGTTGCTGCTCAAGCTATTGGAGAACCGGGAACACAGCTTACAATGCGTACATTCCACGCCGGAGGTATTGCATCAGTGGGAGGAGATATTACACAAGGTCTTCCTCGTGTTGAAGAAGTTTTTGAAAAACGAGCTCCAAAAAATTCAGCTATTGTAAACAAAGTTGATGGTGTTGTGAGTGAAGTTATTAATCTTGGAAAAGATAGAATGATTAAAGTTCTTTCTGAAGCCGGTGAATCAAAGAAAACAAAAGGTGAGACAGAATACACATTTACAAACAAACGTGTTGCTACTGTACGAGTTGGAGACAAAGTACTTAAGGGTCAGCTTATGACAGATGGTTCTGCTGATATTGATGAAGTATTCAAATATGGTGGAAGAGAGGCTACTCAAAATTATATTATTTCTGAAGTAAATAAACTTTATGAACTTCAAGGTGAGACAGTGTCTCGAAAGCATAT
>JBAXIZ010000025.1:0-7107 GCA_037138095.1 bacterium | reverse complement strand
CCAAGAAGGTTCCGTCTTAACAATTGAATCAAATGCTTTTGCCCATTTTTTCTCAACACTAAAAACCATTGCATACGGAAGATATTTTTCAAATATTTCTGGAGTAAGATTTTGCATTCTATATTTTTCCGCAGTTTCTAAATATAATTTAAAACCAAGCCATTCCTCTCTGAGAATTCTACCTTTTTCTGAAAGTCTTGGATTGTATTTTATAAAATAATAAATAGTAATAAGAGACCAAAGAACAACCAAAAATACTAATATATATTGGGCATAATCACCAAACAAACTAAAGACAAAGGTCGAGATAAAAATAAGAATAAAAGGCAAAGAATAAACCATATTATATTTATTCACTTTGAAAAATGGAACCTCAAAAGCCGATGCTTCATCTGCTGATATTTCCTTACTTAAAATTTCTTTAAGCTTTACCATATCTTCATACATTTTGTTTTTTATGGAAGGTACGGCATGCTTCATTCTCGCAGTAGAAAAACTTTCTATCTTATTGAAAAGTATTCTCAAAAACTCTTTTTCATATCTATGCAAACTAGGATCATCTTCAAAACCTTTCAATCTCAAAATCTCATAGTCTTTAGTATTCCTTACACCAAAAACAACCATGGAAACAAAAAGCAAAATTCCAAATGAAACAAAAATAATTAAAGGATTTTTATTCATAACCCCAATAGCACAAACAATAAGAAATGTTAGAAAGAAAAATATTGTATTCCTCTTCCCAAAAAGATTTTTTAATTCATTTGATGAATCTTCTTTAATTTCTAAATATCCACGCACAGCCAAATCCACAACAGTTGCAGACCAAGCTCGTGGAGTATTTCTCTCCATCACAATCACTTCTGCCATTGCAGGAGGTAAATTATGTGGAGGTTCATATTGAGCTATGATTGTTCCCTTACCCTTTTTTAATTTTTCTGAAAATAACCAGTACACAAAAAGACCAGCTGTCGTTAACAAAATTATTAAGAAAGACAAAACATATGACCAATTTTTAGACAACCAATAATTCCAAAAATCAAATTCATCCAAAAGCCCTTTTGGCCAACCCAAAGCCACAGTAAATGATTCTTTAGGTTCAAACGGCCCCGCTGTAAAATATTGAAACATTTGATCAGAATCTCTATTCCAATTTTTTGGATTATTTGTTGGTAGCGTTGTATAGGCTGTCGCCTTCAAATCTGAAGCCGTAAAATTATTTGGTGGTAAATTAATATTTACCAAAGAAGACTGTATTGGCACATCATAATTTGTAAAAATATTCCAATACACTTCATCGTGATCATTAAAATAGCCAATCCCGCCATAAACCTTATATTTCAAAATCCAAAGATGGTCTGTATTTTCAAGATTGTAATACCATTCAATAATCATCTCTCCATTTTTTTTGTAAAATGTATAGCTCCCCCAACTTGCGGCATTATATTTTTCTAAAGCTTTTGAAGAATATTCAAGGGGTTTTCCCGTCTCACCATCTATAACTTGTACATCCGTTATATCTGAAACATCTTTAAGTGGAATATTTCTATATCCCATATTAAACCTACCTTGATATGAATATAATTGTTTTTCTTCAACAATAAAACTTGAATCCCTATCGACTGTAATGTTTACATCAAAATTTTTATAAAAATAACCCTTACCTCCTTGCGCATAAGCAGTTTGAAAAGAAGCTAAGGCAACAAATAAACTTAATGTAAAAAATATCTTTCTCATAATTATATTTTTATAAACCCTTAGTTTGTCATTCCCGCGAAGGTTGAAATTTTGGTGAGTACCAGAATGAAAGACCTTTTGAGATAAAATTGATTTTATGAAAATTTTATCCAAAAGGTGTACTGCGCCGGTACGGCGGAAATCCAGTCTGAAAATTCAGGACTTGGATCCCCAGGACTACCCGAGGATGACAGCCGAGAGTAAAAAATGATATTAACAACTAGAACATTATAACATTTAAAACACCTACAACAAATCTTCTTTTTGCATCACAAGTCGTACCAAACGAATATCTAAATACGTTGCATCATCACCCACAATATCTTTCACCGGCGTTAAAAGAACCTTATCTGAAAGTGCTTTGACTCGCTCTATCGCCTCCCGAATTTTTTCAACTTTTTTTTGCGACAAATGTGAAAGTAAATATGAAACATCCAAATCCTTATCGTCCTCAATTAATTTTTCTATATGACTTACAATTGTTTCTTTTGTCATGTCACGGTCTTTTGCAATTTGATCAAGCGGTACGCGAGTTAGCACAAAATCTTTTGTTATATCATATGTGCTACGTTTCTTACTTTTCGTTTTCATTTTCACATCTGAAATACTTCGAATAAAAGCTTCTTGTTTTCTTGCAAGAGAAACAGGATCTGTTTCTTTTAATGCCTTTCTGGCTATTTTGGAAAGATCGCGAAGCTCAGAATCAAACTCTAACACCTCTGGATTGACCTGAAATGCCATGTCATTCATGCCTAAAAGTGAAAGCCCGGCAAGTGAGCGTACACGAGAAAGGGCCACATACCCCATGCCTTTTTCAAATGATTTCGAGAGGTCAACTTCAACAGCGTCTAATGACATCCCTTGGCTTTTATGCACGGTAATAGCCCATGCAAGACGAAGTGGGTATTGATTAATAGATGCTTTTACTTTTCCATTTTCATCAACAATTTGCCAATCCACTCTTCCTATTTTTATTTGAGATCCGTTTGCCACACGTATCACAGGATCTTCCCAAGGTTCACAGGAGGTAACAATTCCCAAAGTTCCATTTACATATTTCCCTTCCATATTATTTTTAACACACATTACTTTTGCACCAAGTTTCAAGCGAAGTGTACTTGGAGCAAGACAACTTTTTTTCAAAGATTCAACAAAATTTTTAGAACCTTTGTGAGTCATTGCATAAGAAGTAGCCAAAGAATTTAATTTGTCTAATTCGCTTTCATTTACATTATCTACATCTGCATTGTGTGTATATAGTCGAGTCGGCTCCACATCAACTTCTGGCTTTTTCTTATAACGTTTTCGTAAATGTTCTTTTGCTTCTTCACTTACATCATTTGCACGAATTGCATTTAGAACTGTTAGGTAGGCATCATCAGTTTGACGAAACTGCGTTGTAAGGTAACACACAGTAAAGTCGCCATCTCTCCACGCATCAGATTTAAAAATAAAATGTGCATCAGGCTCGCCGTGTCGGGAGATAGGTGGAAGCTGGAAAAAATCTCCAACAAGCACAACCTGTATTCCTCCAAAAGGTTTTGTATTTCTTCTAAAATGACGAATTATTCTATCCACCATATCAAGACGAAAATGATGCATCATAGAAACCTCATCAATTATTAAAACTTTTACATTTTCAAATCTTTTCCAAAGATATGATTTTGATTCTAGGCCATCCAAATCGTATTCGGAAAGAGTATCGCGAACTCCGAGTCCACTCCAAGAATGAATTGTTACACCTCCCATATGTGTTGCGGCAATACCCGTCGAAGCTGTCACAGCCACATCGACTTTATGTTCACGTAAAAATGCAATATAGCGGTTTATAAGATGTGTTTTACCAGACCCAGCCGAGCCAGTTATAAAAACATTATTCCCCGTCTTTAAAATTTCAAAAGCTTCATCTTGGGTCATTTCCAATCATTATAGCAGAGATAGTGAGTAGTGAGTAGGTTGTAGTTTGTAGAAAATACAGAATACAAAAACCCAGAATTTTCCTTCGAAAAATTCTGGGTTTTCTACTCACCCTCCAAACTTTTTGATTACAAAAATTTAGGAGGGCAAGCTACTCACTACTCACTACCAACTAATCCCCACTACTCACCACAAACTAATTATACATCTCCCTTATCTAACTTAACTATATTTTAAATTCAATTACGTCACCATCTTTCACAATATATTCCTTCCCTTCTGTACGAATCAAACCCTTTTCTCGAGCATGACCGTATGAGCCAGCTTCCAGTAAATCACTCCAGAAAACAACTTCTGCGCGAATAAATTTATCTTTAAAATCATTATGAATTGCAGTTCCAGCCATTGGAGCAGTCCAGCCTTTCCCTATTGTCCAAGCTCTCGACTCATCTGTACCCGTTGTAAAATATGTAATCAAGTCTAGTAGCTCATACCCTTTGCGAATTAAATTATTTATACCATCTAAATCGGCTGTAGATTGAGCGGACAAATCACCCACCAATGCTTTTCTCATATCTTCTTTTTCTTCTCCTTCAAAATCCTGAAGTTCACGTTCAATACCAGCATCAACAATAGTCCACTTCGAGCCACTCTCTGTGAAAAATTTTATAAGTTTTTCCCAACGTTCATCTTTTAATTCATCTAAGTTTTCACTTCCAGCTTTTTTATTCAAAATATACATTATTGGCTTCATCGTAATCAAACACAAACTTTTTATCAAAAGCTTTTCTTCATCATTCAACTCTGTCTGACTAGCAAGATTTCCCGCATCAAGTATTTTTTTTACTTTTTCAAGTGCTTCTTTTTCTTTTATTGCAATTTTGTCTAATCGCTTCACATCTTTTTCCACAGAGCCAAGACGTTTCTCCACCACCTGAGTGTCAGCTAAAATAAGTTCAAGGTTAATAACCTCAATATCACTAAGTGGATTAATTTTCCCGTCCACATGAATAATATTTGAATCTTCAAAAATTCTCACCATCTCACCAATTGCATCTGTCTCGCGAATATTTGAAAGGAATTTATTGCCTAGCCCCTCACCTTCTGAAGCTCCTTTTACAAGCCCCGCAATATCAACAAACTCAATAACTGCAGGTATAGTTTTTTCACTTTTTGAAAATTCTGAAAGTTTCCACAATCTTTCATCCGGCACAGCCACCACACCCACAGATGGGTCTATGGTACAAAATGGATAATTCTCACAAGGCACAGCCTTTTTTGTTAACGCATTAAACAACGTCGATTTCCCGACATTAGGTAGCCCCACAATTCCTATAGATGTTTTCGCCATAATTCTCTAGATACTAGCATATTTATGGAGATTTTGGAAAAATTTTTAAGTTTTAGCCGAAATGTAGATTCAAATTATCCACAACTATTGACCTTGACTTTTAAATGTTGTACTGATATTATTAGTTAGGCGTTTGGGGGGTTCGCCCTCTCACGGCTTCCAAGCTGTAGCCAAACGCTAACAAAAAACACCACTCTTGTGGCGTTTTTTGTTATCTAATCCTCTTCTGGTATACCAGAATGAAGAATTCTGGTTTTAATATTATCATTCATTCCCCAAAATGGAATTATACTCCAGAAATATATATCACCTCGTTCTATTTGTTTTAACACTATTTTAACTCTATTCCTTTTAATAACAGCAATAAATTCATAATAACAAACTGGTTTTAAAATCACATCAGTTCTTCCATGAATTCTTACTCTCTCAAATTTATTTGTTTCTAGAATTCCCTGAAGTGTATGCGACATTTTCAAAATTTCTGGTGCGAGGTGGAGGAGTTTAAATCTCATATATTGATCCTCTACCGGTCTTGCTTTTTCCCTTCTCTTAAATTTTAAATGTTCCAAACCTTGAGAATTAAAAGAAATCTTCTCTTTGAAATATGGGCAGTAAACTTCATTTATATCTTTATATATAGATTCACCACCCTTCTTAGTTTCTTCAAAATCACTTATGTTAATTTTCATTAAATAATTATATCATTCTGATTTTAAAAAACTATTTTGTAAACCTATACCAAAATCTTTTTATACAAAGATTTGTTCGCTTATTCGCGCGAATAAGCGAATAGTTTTTAAATCCAAAACAAACATGAAATCATTGACAGAATTCTAGTTGGTAGTAAAGTTTAGTTAGAGAGCAAGCAGTTTGTTTTTTGGTTTGTTCTTTAGATAAAGAAAGGAACACAATGATTAAATCACTACTTACAACTGCGACCGTTATACTTTTTACCCTTCTAGGACTCACCAAACTTCCTCCGGACAAATGCCCAGAGGATCAGGGGTATCCCGAAGGAGACTGGTGGTGTTGGGCGATTGAGTGCCCCGGACACAAATATACTGATGACCTTGGTTGCGAAACAAATCTTCTTGATCAGATTTATAAAGCCATCAAGGTGAGGATACAATCCTCATATACATCGTAGTTTTCGACAAGAAGGCCAGAAAATTAATTTCTCGGCCTTTTTTTATAAATTATATTATCTCTAACTAACTTTTTTTGTTTGTCATTCCCGTACCCGTAGTCACGAGCATAAACTCCAGCAAAATCTAGTCTGAAAAATCCGAATTAACTTGGATCCCCGCATTCGCGAGGATGACAAAAATGCGGATTAATTAATCAAAGATGGTATTACTTAGACATAAAAAAGGCCGAGGGAAATATTTTTCAATCGGCCTAATTGATCATTGAAAACCAGAAAGCATAATGTCATACGACTGAGCAGGAACACCCAAGTGGCCTCCATTTACTTTATAATAACTAATACTGGTTTTTAGATCCTCGAAATCTGACCCTGAGTACCTTGTGGATCTTCTAAACATCCACGGTGATGTACCCACAATGTCGACTGCACTTTTTACGGCTCTTGGAATCTTTACTTTTTTCACACCGTCCAAAAGAAAAAGTTTTTCCACGGGGATCCCTTCTTTTTGGCAGTCACCCGCCAGACTTATTGCTTCAGCTTCTCCAACGCTGAAACCGGCAATATATATTTTCTGGTGGTTTTTATGTGCCTCTCGAATCACGGGCATATGCGCGTCGTGGTTTCCAGAAGTCGCACACACGGAAAGCCCTCGGACAGAAGATAATCTCTGCTCCAAAAGCCCCATACTCTCACCTGAAAGAGGTTGCATCCCCTCAATTAATGCGACATAAGACTTTTTCTTTACCTGCGTGAAAAGCACCGACTCCTTCTCCGCCGGAATTATTCCGGGGGTAATATTGCATGAAAATAATGAGAACGAAAGAGCCACATAAGCTCTACAGAAAATTAGAACAAAAAAACTCGAACTTCTTTTTGTTTTCATCTTTCCCTCCCCTTTTTTACTAGAACCAACTATATTAATATTATTCCTATTGAAAATCTTGTCAAATTAGGATGG
>JBAXIZ010000024.1:0-7712 GCA_037138095.1 bacterium | reverse complement strand
CATATAAGAATATTATATACCTAATAAAGTCAAAAATACAAAAGTAAAAGAATTCTGCTATCGCAGAATTCTTTTACTTCAATAAATATTGTGAATTATTCCTAATTCTTAATTCTACCCGTTGTGCTTCGTCATCGCCATTTCCACCCCCTCCTTCACAAACACCTCTAAAGCCTCGAAGGCATTCTTCCCTATTTGTTTAAGCTCTAACATTTCAGGATCTTTAAATGAGCTGAGAATATGTTTTGCCACAACGTTTTCGCCCGAAGGCTTCTTTGTTTTTCCGCTAGGAGTTTTTGGAGAAATTCCCACACGAAAACGTGCAAATTCTAAAGTCTTGATTTGTTTTGCCACAGATTCCAAACCTTTATGTCCCCCAGTTCCTCTATTAAAAGAAATTTTCATTTTGCCAATCGGTAAATCAAGGTCGTCATAAATAACCACCAAATCCTCTGCTTTCTTTTTGCTTGTGATCAAAGTTTTGAGCGAAAGTCCAGACTTATTCATAAAAGTTTCTGGCTCTATCAACATCACTTTTTCTTTACCAATTTTTCCCTCACTCACAAGAGCATTTATTTTTTTATTAAATTCAAAATCATCCGCATCAATTTTTTTACGGATAATATCCAAAATAATACGACCTGTATTATGTCGTGTTTTTTTATATTCTTCGCCCGGGTTTCCGAGGCCAACGATGTATTTCATTGTTAAATATTATCACAGTCTGAATTAAAGAGCGACACTTACTGATTTTGTAAATGTTCTAAATGTTCTACATGTTCTAATTGTTCAAGATGTATAAATGCGGAATTCAACACTAGAACATTTACAACAAATACAACGCAACGCATTTAATGTTGCGTCAAGCAGATAAAAACCGTATAATGTTTCGTATATGGAACAAGAACAAGCACCTTTAACAACCACCGTGGTAATACCACCAAAAGAAAACTTCTGGAAAGATTTCTTTACTTTTCTTTTTATTGCCCTGGCTATCGCTATCCCCTTTCGATATTTCATAGCTCAACCTTTTATTGTCTCCGGTTCATCAATGGACCCGACTTTTGCTGATAAACAATATTTAGTTGTTGATGAAATTACATATCGATTCCAAACACCACAGCGAGGTGATGTTGTTATATTTAAATATCCACTCGATACAACAAAATATTTTATTAAAAGAATTATTGGTCTTCCGGGAGAACATGTGGTGGTGGAGGGAGCCAGAGTAACAATCTTCAATACAGAACACCCAGAGGGAATTGTCCTCGATGAACCATATGTTGCTTACCCAAGTACAAAAACAGCGAATGTAACACTTAAAGATGATGAATACTTTACGATGGGAGACAATAGAGATAAAAGTTTAGATTCAAGATATTGGGGCCCGATGCCCAAGAAAGATATGGTAGGTCGTGCAATATTAAGACTTTTTCCACCAAACAAAATTGGCGTTTTCCCGGGGAAAGCAGAGTTTAGCAACTAACACGACACCAATACACGAATAAATACAGCGAATGACACGAATGGAATGCAATTCTGTATTCCATTCGTGTCATTCGAGCCCATTCGTGGATTTGTGTCGAGATATAGTTTGCTAGTAAATTCGTGTCGAGATACAAAATACAATGAAAAAACAACAACAGAAAATTCAGAAGGAATACGCAAATAAAGAAAAAGCATACACCATAGCTCAATACTATGGCTTTGAAGGTATATTTTCTCCAGAGATAACAAAAGCTGATGAATCGATAGCAAAGACATTAAAAAAACCACACCCAGAAAATACTGAACAAGAATTAAGAATGCCTTCTATTGAGAGTAGAATATCTCTAGTCCGTCACTACCTTGAAGGTACACTCACAAAAGAAACTCAACCAGCCATAGTGTATTACGAAACAGCTGGCACAAAACGCGGTTCTAAAAATATAAACCTAAATATTCTAGGAAGCACAAAAAGTATAGCAGAGGCAACATTGATAAAAGCAACTTTGGCAATACTAAAAGAATATGGTCACAAAAATCTTTCTATAGAAATAAACAGTGTTGGTGAAAAAGATTCAATATCACGCTTTAGTAAAGAAATTGTAAATTATTTCAAAAAGAATTTGGGCGCTCTTTCAGCACCACTTCGTCAAAAATTAGCCAAAGACCCTTTCCTTTTTATCAATGAAGAAAATGAAAAACTTGATGAATTAAAAGAATCAATGCCTCAGGTCATAAGCTACCTAAACGATATTACAAAATCACACTTCAAAGAAGTTCTTGAATTTTTGGAATGTATGAATATCCCATATAGAATTAATAATTGTTTGGTGGGAAACAGAGCGTATTCAAATAACACGATTTTTAAGATAATTGAAAACGCGGATACAAAACTAGAAAAGGTACTGGCCTGCGGATCTCGATATAATGGCTTGTCAAAAAAAGCAGGGATCAAAAGAGACGTACCAGCAGTTTCAGTTGTTGTTTTTATCAACCACCCAAAAGACTCTGCTGGAAGCAATAAAATCAATCAGTTTTCAAAAGCTAAATTTTATTTCATTCAATTTGGATTTGAGGCAAAGTTGAAAAGTCTAGAAATTATAGACACTCTTCGCGAAGCAAAAATCTCTGTTTCTCAATCACTTTCAAAAGACAAGCTTTCCGCTCAACTCGGTTCTGCAGAAGCTCAAAACTTCCCTTACCTACTTATCGTTGGCCAAAAAGAAGCGATGGATAATACTGTGCTTGTTCGCTATAAAGATACAAGATCTCAGGCCGCGGTGAAGGTGAAGGACCTTGTAGAATATATTAAGAAGTTGCCGTAACAACTTCACCTCTGTCATTCCCGCGGAGGCGGGAATCCAGTCGGTAAAATCCGAAATTCGAAGCACGAAATACGAAACAAATTCAAAAGAATTAAATTCTAAATATTAAACAAACAAAAAGGGTGATTTTGCTTCGCAAAATCACCCTTTTTGGCTACTTTTCACACTCTTGACTTTTACAGCCAAAAGTGCTATACTTATACAAGAATCTTTAACCTCTAGCACCTTTCAAAACCAAACACAGAAAGTACAAAATGAACATACTCAAACTTACAGAAATTGATTTAGGATCTATGTCGCCTGAGGATATGAAAACCCTTATGACCTTTCCTAGATCTGCTATAAACCAATATGAGGTTCTACCAAACATATTCCTCGATAAAAGAATGCAAACGGTAAAGCCTGATTACTGGTATAAAAATACTCACCTTGGTAGATTTGAGCTTGTTGCCGTAAATTCTATCGAGCTAGGCATTGGCGACGGCAATATTAAACACAGTCTAATAACCCAGGAAATAGCAAAACTTGGTCTTATACCACCTCCACAAAGTGTTATACCAGCAATAGTTACTCAACTGGACATTTCAAAAACGTTCGCACTACTCAATAACTTTTGGGCCAATAAGCGAATAGACACTTATTTGTTGTCAACAAAAGAAAATGCCGTGAGACGTCCAGAGTTATATACCCATATGTTTGTCAAAGAGGAAGGTCCGCCATCTTGGGAAACCTTGGTAATATACTGGTATTCCTCATTGCAAATAAAGATCTCAACGATAACAATATTTCAGGGGAGTTTAAAAAGCCAACAGCACTACCCCGCCGATCTCGTTGAATCATTTGAACCAATTGTGTTGTGTATCAGAAAAATTGACTGATCGAAAAACTGTTCAATAGCCACTTCAATACGAAAGTTTTGAAGTGGCTTTTTTGTGCCGAAAAAGGCCAGAGCTGAGGCATTTTTCGGCACCAATCCAAATGACTGTATTTTATGTAATCATGAGATACAGCCCGCCACCTACAACAAAATAACGGTCGGCAAAATCTCCTTTGAAATACAAGTCGCATAAAATAATCGCCCCGAACGAGTTAGCGAAGATGCTTAAAATTTTACGAGCTTTTTAGAAAAATTAAGCTGTTTGAGGTCAGCAGACCGAGTTTTGGTTTTTGCGTTAAAAATAATTTATATAATTTTCAGAAACACGAAGCGCTTTAGTGAGGGAGATTGTTTTGGGGGACGAGCACAAATACAAAATACAGGACTTGGATCCAAGAATATTTTTCTACTGAAAAATTTCCTGGCCACACCTCGGCTCGTCAGCCTCCGGTCTTGCGCTCAGGTACTCACCTGAGCTCACCCACTGAGTACAGTGAGGATGACAGAAAGGCGGCATATCCTCGTTTGACTCACCTGCCTAAATATGATAATCTACCCTTCACATATGGCAACAAACATAGAAGTATCAAAAACAGGTAATGAGAACAACGGAACACTGCTTAAGCGTTTTACAAAGAAAATGCAAGAAGCTGGTGTACTTCCACGTGTTCGAAGTATTCGCTACAACGAAAGAGCTCTTTCAACTTTCAAGGTAAAGAAAGCTCGCCTAAAATCTATTAGCAAAAAAGCAGAAATCGAGAAGCTTATCAAACTCGGTAAGCAGGTAGAAACAAAGAGGAGACGACGATAAAATGTCTGTTGATATTAAGAACTTCACAAGGGGCAATGTTCCGCATTCGGATTTGCCCCTTTGTGCTATAAAAGATAAAGTTCTAGGAAAAAACTACGAACTTTCTTTAGCTTTTGTTGGAGACACACGATCCCGAAAATTAAATAAAATATATCGAGGAAAAGATAAGCCAACAAATATTTTAAGTTTTGAACTCTCAAAAACTTCTGGAGAAATTGTCATCAATCCTCGTCTTGCAAAGAAGGAAGCAACAAAATTTAATCGTTCATACAAAAATTTTCTTTGCTTTTTATTTATCCACGGTGTACACCATTTGAAAGGAATGCAACATAGTAGTACAATGGATAAGGCTGAAGAAAAAATAAGAAAAATATTTAACATATAAATTATTTTGTAAAAAATATTTACTTACAGAAAAAACTTTCTAAAGCTTTTTAATTTACATATGGCTCGAAAAAACATTGCCGTTGGTATCGACATCGGTACAAACCAAATCAAAATTATTGTAGCGGAAGCAAACCCGGGTGGATTGCCGACAATACTTTCTGCTACCTCAGTCCCATCTAGGGGCATACGGCACGGCTATATAGAAAACATTAAGGAAACAGCTAAGAGCCTTCAAGAAGCTATTAACCTCGCGCAAAAAGAAAGTGGTATAGCAATAAAAGAAGCGTACCTTTCTATCGGCGGTATAGGACTCGGAAGTATTTTCTCTCACGGTAGCACAGTCATCAGTAAAGCCGATCTTGAAATAACAAAATTAGATCAAGACAAAGCTGTAAAATCTAGCGAGACCTCAATTCCGCAATCAATGATAATCAATAGAAGGATTATCTACACTATTCCCCTTGCATACAAAATAGACGGAAAAATATCTCTTGGTGGCCCAGTGGGAGCGAGAGGTACAAAACTTGAATCAAAAACTCTTTTTATAACTTGTATTGAAAAACATTTTTACGATTTGATTCGGGCGGTGGAAGAAGCAGGTGTTTCAATTATAGATGTTACTGCATCCCCCATTGCAAGCGGTACTGTTACCCTAAACAAAGCACAAAAAAATGCTGGTTGTGTACTTGCAAACATTGGAGCAGAAACAGTTTCGATTGTTGTATATGAAAACAATATACCAATATCCCTTGAAACATTTTCAATTGGTTCAAACGACATCACCAACGATATAGCTTTAGGTTTAAAAATTTCACTCGAAGAAGCAGAACAAGTAAAAGTTGACCCTGCACATAATCACTCAAGAAAAAAATTAGAAGAAATTGTAGTTGCAAGACTTTCTGATATTTTTGAACTTATAGAAAATCATTTAAAAAGAATTGGCAAAAATGGTTTGCTTCCAGCTGGAATTATTTTCACGGGTGAAGGCGCAAAAATATCACCTATCGAAGAACTTGCAAAAGCATATTTAAAACTTCCATCAAAAATTTCAGGACCCCTTGTGGGCAGAGAAGATAAAGGAATACAAATTCAAGATCCAAAATGGTCTACCGCATACGGACTTTGTGTTTTGGGACTATTGAATGACGACGACTCTACAATTAAAATTGGTTGGGGCACAACTATTATGAAACCGATAGGAACGACAATTAGAAAATGGCTTACACAATTTTTGCCTTAAAAATATAAAGATTTTAGGCAATTTCTCGAACATTTATACACAGTTTGTCAACTGTTTTGTTTTTCCTTATGGTTTGGTATTATACAGATATCTTAATTATTAAAGAAAACCCCTAAACCGAAATTATTATGCCACAAGTAAAACCAGAAGTAGAAGCATTTGCAAGAATAAAGGTAGTTGGATGCGGAGGATCAGGTAAAAACGCAACTAATCATATGATCAACTCCAAAGTACGCGGAGTGGATTTTATTGCTGTTAATACAGATTCTCAAGATCTTCACCATTCACTTTCTAAAAAGAAAATCCATATTGGTAAAAACCTTACTCGAGGTCTTGGTACTGGTATGAACCCAGAGCTAGGAAAGCGTGCAGCGGAAGAAACAAAAGAAGAAATTCAAAATGCTCTAAAAGGAGCGGACATGGTTTTCATTGCTTGTGGTATGGGAGGTGGTACAGGCACAGGGGCTGCTCCAATAGTGGCTCAAGTTGCAAAAGATTTGGGAGTTCTCACAGTTGCTGTTGTTACAAAACCATTTTCTTTTGAAGGTACTCAAAGAAATAAAATTGCAGACAATGGACTTGCTGATTTAAAAAAGTCAGTAGACGCTTTGATTGTAATTCCAAACGACAGACTACTCCAAACAGTAAGTCGCGACACAAGTGCCAGAAATGCCTTTTCGATGTGTGACGAGGTGCTCAAGCAGGCTGTGGAAGGTATCTCAGACCTTATAACAACACCGGGAATCATCAACATAGACTTCGCAGATATTCGAGCGGTTATGGAAAATGCAGGCCCAGCACTTATGGGTGTTGGCTCAGCCACAGGCGAAAAACGAGCAGAAGATGCTGCAAAAATGGCCATCAACTCTCCCCTTCTAGATATTTCAATAAATGGTGCACGAGGAGTTCTCTTCTCTATCGCGGGAGGCGACGACCTTGGTATGCTTGAAATTCAAGATGCTGCAAAAATAATTACAGAGTCAATCGACCCTGAAGCAAAAGTTATTTTCGGTACAGTAAAAGATGAAAGACTAAAGAAAGGTGAAGTAAAAGTTACTGTGATTGCTTCTGGTTTTCCAGAGCCTTCTGTATACAAACCAAGTGGAACAAATAGCCTACTTTCTTTCCAAAGAGGAGATTTTAATTCTGTAAAAGAAGAACCCGCAAGAGCAAGGGTTTATAACACTCAAGAACCTGTCACTGCTCCACAAACAGTAAGTGTAACTCCGGTGAATAAATCTGTAGAAGAAAAAGCTGAAGAAATTGTAGCGATCTCAAACGATGAAGATAATAGTAAAAAAATAATCATCGACGATACACAAGACGATGATTGGGGCGCAGTACCGGCATTTCTTAGACGGTCAAAGTTAAAATAATCCCCTTTTCTGTCATTGCCGACCTGATCGGCAATCCATGTTTGTATTTAAATCCGAAATTCGAAGCACGAAATCCGAAACAAATCCTAAATTCAAAAGCATTAAATAATAAACAAAATTCAAAATGGCGACACCTTCGATGTCGCCATTTTGCATTGTTAGAGCAAAGTAGAAATGTCACCTCTTGAGCAAAGTAGAAATGTCCCCCTTG
>JBAXIZ010000023.1:0-7743 GCA_037138095.1 bacterium | reverse complement strand
GACGAAAACGAAGCAGACGATGTATTGCAAGAAATTTTCATAAAAGTTTTCATAAATTTGAATGACTATGACCCAAGCCTACAATTTTCCTCTTGGATATACCGAATTGCCCACAATGAAACTATTTCATTTTTTAGAAAGAAAAACGTTCGCCCCAGCGTATTAACATTAAGCGCCGAAGACACCGACGTATTTTTCTCGCAATTAGCCGATGATAAGGATTTTGTTGAACTTGCGAACCAAAGAGATGACAGGCGTGTCATACTTGAGCTACTTTCCCTACTTGATCAAAAATATAGAGAAATCCTCATACTCCGATTTCTCGAAGAAAAAAGTTATACCGAAATTGGCGATATTTTAAAAATACCAGAAGGGACAGTAGGAACATTAGTAAATAGAGGGAAGCAAAAATTAAAAGAAATATTAGAAAAAAAAGGAATAAAACAATTATGAACAACGATTTATTAAACAAAATACAAGAACGCATTGATACAGAAAATATCAAGCCTCTTCCCCGTTGGCGATTTCTTTTATTGAGAGCTTCTTTTTGGTTGCTTGCTGTACTCTCTGTAATAATTGGAAGTTTTGCTGTGGGAGCAATTTTATTTTTATTCTTAGATTATAATCAACATAATCTTTTGGCTATGCCATATAGTGCGACGGAACTTTTATTAATGATCCCATATCTTTGGATTATTCTGTTCTTATTATTTATTGCTACGGCCCGTATGAGTATTGCCCACACACAAAAAGGATATCAATATAAAATACATACAGTAATCGTTGTAAGTGTGCTTTTGAGTATTATTTTTGGTTCAATACTTAATCTTATTGGGATAAGTAAAATAGCTGATGAATCCCTAGATGAAGTCCCTCTATATAATTATATAACATATGATGTTAGGGATGCTTACTCGCGTCCAATCATTGGAAGACTGGCGGGAATTATTGTATCCGTGCAAGATAATGAGAATTTCTCTATACAAAGTTTCGATGGAAATATTTGGAAAGTACAGCTTGCAAGCTCGACTTTTGGTTTTATTCCAAAAGCAAGCTCAACAATACGTATGTTTGGTGTCCTAGAAGCTTCGTCCAGTATTTTCTTTGCAAAATCTATTGGTGAGTGGGAGCAGTAACACATTTAAAATAATGATTTTGAAAGAAAATCTATTTGGCCTGCGTAGTAACAAACAGAGGCCGATAAATTATTATTAATTAATCAGTCAATTTAATTTGAATTTGTTAATTGAGCAAAGATAAACCCACAAATAAAAATATTTTGCTAATGATTTTTACATCCACAAGCCAGTGACTGAAAAAGGCGCCCACTTGATGGATAGTAACTACATATAAATGCAAACTAAGGTTCTTTAATTCTCAATTGAAAATACAAACAGAAAATTGATATAACCACCATGTTCTTTTGCAAAAAATGACCTAAATGAAGGCCATTTTTTGCTTTTCTAAATTTTTCGGATTATCCCTCCCGGTTGTCATCCTTGCATTCGCAAGGATGACATACAGAATAAATCACTGAAAATTACGTATTTGAAAGATATTTCGATCCTTATGCGTAGTAACTAGTATAACCAAATACGAGAGGTTATGATTTATATTTATTATATGGAATTATCATAACCTCTCGTATTGGCTAGAGTATTAGTAAAGATAAATTCGCAAATAAAAACATGAAAAACAAAGTAAGACGATTTCTCGCAGGTTCTGTATTACTAGGTACAGTTTTGACAGCAGGAACGACATTTGCATCAACAACGGAAATTAATAGAAAAATAAAAACCGGCCCACAGAATGTAGTTGGGATAGTTTCAACAGTTAGCGGAAATACACTTATTATAAATTCAAAAAAAGGTAAAAATAAAAATACAACTTATACAGTCGATGCAACAAATGCAAAAATAACGAAAGATGGGACAAGCACAGCACTCACAAGTATTGCTATTGGAGATACTGTTGTAATTAAAGGCAAAGTCAAAGGTACAAACGTTACAGCAAAATCAATTCGAGATAGCGCAAAAGCAAAAAGGTTAAACAAAACAACTTAAAATAAAAGATATTGATCCCAAAGGTCTGGCCTTTTTGCATTCTTAAGGCCAGACCTTTTATGGTGTTGCCATTTGTACATTGGAATTAGCAAAAGGAACAGCATTGGTTATTTGAACTGGAATTCCTTCCATGCCCCCCATACCATTCAACTGAGCATCTGAAGATGATGATACAATATTCTTCGAATATGCTAATTGATTTGCCCAAAGTGCTACAGGGTATTCCCACAATGCAAACTGAGGGTCTGTAAAAGAACCGACTGCTGGCTCTTTGCGTGGGCTATCTTTATTTACCCAAAAGAGTATTTCGTGTACACCAATATTGGGATTAGCATCCCAAACTCCTTCTAGTGGAGGAGGTAAAACAGCAACAGTTTTTTCTGGAGGTGGAAAAGATGTAGATGGAAAACGCGCAATAGCTTTCTCCATTGCAGAATGCCAAATAGGAGCAAGGATAAATGCGGCCACTTTTTTCTCCATTGGTGTATTGTCATTATTCCCCGCCCACGTACCGACTACAATACTTGGAGTGTACCCTATTACCCAAACATCTCGATAATCATTTGTTGTTCCTGTTTTATCCGCGACCACTTTATCTTTAAAATAAAGCGGTGATTCTGCCCCAAAAGCAGGAGTACGAGCTGTATTGTCAGAAAGAATACTATTAATCGATCTTGCTACTTCCTTGTCGATAACTTGTTCAGCTTTTCCTTTATAAGCTTCTAATACTTCACCCGACTTTGTGCGCACAGAAAGAATGGGTGTAGTTTCATATTTTGCTCCGTCATTTGCAAAAACTCCGTATGCACCAGTCATTTCAAGCAAAGTCACTTCGCCTCCTCCAAGAACCAAAGAAAGCCCATATCTTTTTTTATCTTCTAAAGTGGTGATACCAAGAGATTTTGCAGTGTTTAAAGTATCGTTTATTCCAGCAAGATAAAGTGTCTTTACCCCCACCACATTAATAGATTGAGCTAAAGCATCTCGCATTGACATTGGGCCTCTATATTTTTCATCATAATTATCTGGTGAGTAACATGGATAATTACTTGAAAAATCAAAAGCTGAACAAGCTGTAGAAAATTGAGTTTTGAGATCGAAAAGTATTGTTTCAGGCGTATAACCTTTTTTAAAAGCAGTGGCATAGGCAATAGGTTTAAAAGTAGACCCCGGCTGTCGAAGAGACGTGGCAACATTTACTTGCCCATCAACAGAATCGTCAAAATAATTTCGTGAGCCAACCATAGCGAGCACTTGCCCACTTTTTGGATCAATAGCCACAAGAGAAGCATTTGAAGCATTAAAATTCTTTTCATTTTTTAATGCACCTTCACGTATTATCTGCTCACTTTCTTTTTGTAAATTTAAATCGAGAGTTGTTGTGATTTGAAGCCCCTCATTATAAACCTTTTCTTTTCCATATTTTTTCTCAAGTAAAGAAAGTACATAAAACACAAAATGTGGAGCTTTTATATTTTCAATACTTTTATCTGCAAAAGCAACTTTTTCTTCAGTGGCTTTTTTATATTCATCCTCAGATATCATATTTAATTTTCGCATTTTACCAAGAACTAAATTATGTCTTTCTGTTAGCAAAGAGAAATTTTTACCCCAAGGAGATAGATGAGTTGGAGATTTTGGAAGCGAAGCTAAATAGGCAGATTCAGAAAGAGTAAGGTCTTTAGCAGACTTGTTAAAATACTCACGACTCGCCTCTTCAATACCATATATAGTTCCGCCATATGGAGTTTCATTTAAATATGTTTCTATAATCTCATTTTTTGAATAATGTTTTTCTATACGCATGGCGATCACCCACTCCTTAATTTTTCGAATAATACTTTTATCTGCGGTAAGAATAGTATTTTTAGCCACTTGTTGAGTTATTGTTGAACCTCCCTGCCCAAATGATGCACTGCCAATATTGGTGATCAAAGCTCGCAAAATGGAAATTGGCCGAACTCCCATATGACTGTAGAAAGTGTCGTCTTCTATGGCAACCGTGGCTTTAACCACATATGGGGAAATATCACTAAGAGGTACCTTGGTGCGTCGCATAGAGCCGTCTGTGTCATATAAGAGTATCTTGCTGGTACGGTCATAAATCTTTGTGGAATCTACCACATGACGATTTTGAAGTTGGCCAAAAGTCGGGATATTGACGTTTATAGCCCAAACCACGTTGCTTAAAATGAACAAAAATATGATTAACAAAAACCCAGCAATCACAAAAAACAAGTCACGCAAAGGGCTTTTTAGAATTCTTTTAAACAAATTTTTAACATAGGAAATACTGGCGCGAACAAAAAGTAGGGTCTTTGAAAGTCTTCGGTTTTTTTTAATAATAAATTTGTCCATGGCAGTATGTTGTTATATATACTGCTTGTGCCGTTTGATTGGATAAAAAATTACCAATATTTGAGGTTTACAAAATATCCAATTGATTGTTTTTCCTCCCGTTTGTCATCCTCGTGAAGTCGGGAAGGGACCCGACTGCAAGGACGGAGCGCGACGGCGCGAGTTGTGCCCAGAAGATTTTTCACCAGAAAAATACTTGTGGGTACTCATCGGGTGAGCTCGGAAGAGTTTTCGAGCGCAAGGACGGAGGTGGTCGCACCGAGTCGTGGTCAAGAGATTTTTCAGCAGAAAAATACTCGGGACTCAAGTTCTGTATTAAAATCCGAAATCCGAAGCACGAAATCCGAAACAAATTCAAAAGAATTAAATTATAAATTCAAAACAAATTCTCAAAATAGATTTTCGCCAGAGTTTATCCTCTTAAATGTGGAAAGGGCAGAAATAACAAATAAGGATATGTTAATTAAAAATAGTATCATTCCTCAAACTTTGATATAATAATTATATGGATAAAATAATTGTTCAACAAAATTCACTTAGTACCCTTTGGTGTATTGGCTGGTTATTTACTATTGGCTACCTAAAGCTAAATTTCTGGCGAGCTGTTCTAGCAATAATAATCTGGCCATATTATATAGGAAAGCATTTTACAAAACATTCCTAATCTAATAACAAAAAACACTACCCATAAGTGACGGCCGTCACTTATAGGTAGTATTTTTTGTATTTTGCATTCCAAACCAGAGCGAAGTTGTATTTCCCCCGAGCATTTGGAGCCGAAAAGCATGGTCTTTTTGTAATCAAAAAGTTTTCGGCGAAACCGAAGCGAGCCAGGGCTGTCTGGCGGAGCGGTCGGGGGAAATATTACTGAGCGAGTTCCTTTTTCCCCTCCTCCCAATATGTAGGATTATTTTGTGTTGTTTTCATCCAATACCACCACTCTACTCCCCAGAAATATGCTCTGGAAGCACCAACCTTTTTTGCAAAAGAAATATTTTTTTGCATTTGTGCCAAACTTGAAGTTTGTTCTTGAACATTTATTTCTGTATTTGCTGGTGTGCCACCACTAAACCAAGGTTCAGCCTGAAGTTCGGATACAAAGAAATTATTATAATCTCGATTCCAAAGATTTGCTCGAAGCCTATACACTGAAGCTGGTATCCAACCATAATTCCAAACCACTCCACCGCGTGTGCGCACAACGCGATAAACAGTCACGCCCAAAATATCTCCCATACTAGATGCTTTTTGCCAAGTGGAAAGTTCCCCGCTGTCTGTCATAACTATTTTATGTTTCAAATCTAGGGAATCAACCAATTCAACTTCACCCTTTACAAAAGTCTGATCAAAAACACCACATTCACCAAATTCAAATTTTATAAATGGCTCATTCTCAACTTGCCAATATTCAAGCGCGGGATGATTTTTATATCTATTTACCGTCGTTTCAATATAAGATAAAAATTCTTTGCTCTTTTCATTTGCAGGGGTTGTTTTTATCCATTCTGGAATATAACATTCTGGCCAGCGAGGCACCTTCTGTCCAATAGCCAAAAGTATTTTCACATTATGTTTTTCAGCCTCATTCATATAATAATCCACATTTGCGAATGAATAAGTTCCTTTATCAACTTCCACTCGACTCCACGGTACAGCAAGGCGAATATATTTTGGTTTTAAATCTGTAAGGATTTCTTCATAAACTTTTTTCGAATCCAAACCTAGTGACTCGGCGTATTCTGGACTAAAGCTCACACCAAAATCAACTTTGTATTGTTTTAAAGAAAGCGACCAAAGCACAGCATAAATTACAATAAAAACTACAATCAAAATAATTAAAGTTTTTTTAAAAAATGTTTTTTTCATAATTTATTGTATAAAAAGTAATCCGATTATCATAAATAAAATAGCAACACTTTCAACCACTAATTCCTTTTTTGTAAATTTCTCAGAAAAAGTTCTGGGCTTAAATTTAGTCAAAAGATATATAAAAATAAACATAAGTGCATAGTGTATTCCCGCAAGTCCATTTACCACAGTTACACTACCAATAAAAATAGCATATTGCACCAAGACCACAGCCAGAATACCAAGGGTCTTATTCCAAAACACGATTTTCCCACCTCCAATTTTTATTTTATCTTTTCCTTTATTGAAAACCGCATTTAATACCCCCGGAACAAAAAGAGCGATTAAGGCAACAAGCCCCACAGTACCTTTCGTCCAAATAATTCCTGTAAAGAAAGGATACAGCCCATAAACAAATTTTGCAGATACGTGAGAAAATCCAAAAAGAATTCCCGAAACAAAAGCCCAAATAAAGCCCTTATGAAAACCTGTATGATTTTTATTTCTTTCAACAGAAAGAAGTATACTTGCCAGTATTAAGAAAAATAGCCCAACTTTAACTCCTAAACCCAAAGTCTCACCCAAAATTGAAGCAGAGAGAAAGAAAGTTGAAAGAGCAACAACTGCGCCCACAAAAGGAGTCACGTGGCTTGCCTCTCCAAATTCTAAAGCTGTAAACATTGTCCACATACCAAAACCATAGGCTAGTCCTGAAAAAACAGACATCCAAAATCCCAAACCGCTGATAGGTTCACACCAAGGTAATGCAAAAAAAGCTAAAAAGAAAAATATTGTGGAATAAAAAGTATAAACTGCTGGCTTTTTTACAGAATTATCTAAAATAGACTTATCTAAAATAGACACCACGGCCAAAAGTGCATAACCTAAAATCGCAAAAAATAATGAAGTCATCATATTGTATGTATATTTTCTATTTCCTTCTTTTCACCTCTTAATAAAAGACTTTCTATGTGATATGTCCCCTTTTTTGGGGCGTTTAAGAAACCATTCGTCACAAGCTCTGCAAACTTTCCCTCATTAAGCAAATCCATAAACCATTGATTTGTAAACTCGGGGCCTCCTTGATCAATACCTGCTTCTATAGAATGAAGCCATTCCCTGTTACGGTCTTCTTGAGAACCGAGTGGAGGGGCGATAAGTATTGGCAAGCCAAGTCCTGCATAAAAAGAAAGTTCGCTGGGTTTTGTCCAAAGCACATCTGTTTCAATTATTGTTTGAACAAACTCTCTAAAGTATGCAAATTTCTCTGGATTGTAAATAATTTTAATTAAACCTTTTTCGGATGATTCCCTCAAACTTTCTTTTTCTAGAATTATTTTTGTATATTTATCAAACAAAACTTTAGAAGTCCCAACAATCAAATTTAATTTAATTTCTCCATTTGCAATAATATTTTTAAGAGAAATTAAAATCTGTTCACCGATCTCTGCCTGCGCTCCAGCTCCACCTATTG
>JBAXIZ010000022.1:0-7749 GCA_037138095.1 bacterium | reverse complement strand
CGAAACAAATCGACACAAAATACAGAGCGAAGCGACAATATTTTGTGTCGTCCTCGGTACTCCGGGGATCTGAAGTCTAAATTCAAATATTTAAATTCAAAACAAATACATTTCATATTCCCTGTAAAGTTTATGCCCGTTTCTACAAACGAAACACTTTTCACGATCGTGAAAAGTGTTCAGGTTTAGAATCATTTTTAATTTTTGTCCTCATTCATCCGCGTGTGTTCTGCGTAAGTCCGCGTCCAGTCCGCGTTAGACAAAATACATCTCCTGTCCCCACTCTCCTTCTCCCAAAAACTCAGCTTCGCCACGAATGATTTTTTCAAATGGAGCACAGCCAAAACATCCTGCCTCGCCCCGAGGGCAAACGAAAACTTTTTCCGCGCCAATACGAAGCGCAAGTGTGCGAGCGTCTGAAACGGCTTTCGCCGTTTTATAAACTTTTTCATAAGATTCTTCAAGATTTGGCAAAGCAACTTCTTTTGGTTTATCATCAGAATCCAAATACCAATATGAAGCACCGGAAACTTTTCTTTTTTGCAAATTATTCAAAAGAAGCTGATATATAGGAAGCTGAAGCGATTCCCCGCTCTCCTCATTTTTCCCCGTCTTAAAATCTAAAATGTGAATACTGTCATCTTCCTCTTTATATTGAAGCCAATCAATTCTTCCACATAAAATAATATTATCTTTTTCTGATAGATAAAAGTTTGGCAACATTCCATTTGCCCCTTCTTTTAGTTTTACAATTTTTTCTTTTAACGGCCCAGGGTTTGCTATTACTCTTTTTATCATTTCTATTCCTCGAGCTTTAGCTTGCGCCTCCTCTTCTTCACTTTTAAACCCACCTTTTTTGCCTTTAAATTTTTCCCAAGCTTTTTCAAATCTTTCCAAAAGCTCTTCAGGTTTTTCAAATCTAGTTTCGGCAGAAAATTCTGCCAAACCTTCCACCACTTCATGCACAGCCGAGCCAAGAGAAAGTGGAGGTGCCACCAAATTTATTTTCTTTCCTGTTTTTGGATTTTTATAAACATTATGCAAATAATAAAGACGAGGACATTTCAAAAAATCCCCCATCGAGGAATGCGAAACCCAAACTGCAGAATATTTGTCGGCCATAATTAAAATAGATTATTTTGTATAAATTTTTACACCCAAATACCGCTCTGGCAATTCCAATCCAGCCGGTAATTTATCGCGAAGCCCCACAACAATACAATACTCATCATCACCTGTGTTTGGATCAATTTCAGAAATTTTCTTTACATCAAAATATGAAATGTAAGATTCGCGATCTGGCTTGTTGAATTCTTCAGTAAATCTTTCATACACACCAAATACATGTTCTCTATTTAAAGCAATTGTGGGTGATTCTTCCATAAGGAGAATTATAACAAAAATATGACCAGAAACTAAATTTTTAATTTATAAAAAAATATGCTACATTTGCTAGGTCTGGAGACGTGTCAGAGTGGTCTATCGTCATCCCTTGCTAAGGGATCAGGCTTTAATCGGCCTCGGGAGTTCGAATCTCCCCGTCTCCGCAAATAACAAAGAAGGACAGCTGGGTGGCTGTCTGATTTGTTTTATTTGCGAGAGAAGGGGGAGATTCGAAAGACGGAGGTGTGACGGCACCGAGTCGGGGTGAGAAAGCATGGGGATGCTTTCGCAAGACCGGAGGCTGACGAGCCGAGGTGTGGTCAGGCAAAAATTCAGTAGAATTTTATGCTTGATCGCGAAATTTTTCAGCAGAAAAATATTTGTGACCGAATCATTAATTAAATCTCCCCGTCTCCGCAAAGTATCAACTTGACACAAAAGGTCAATTTCGTGGTAGTATTATATGTATAGTAATAATTAACATAAATTTACATGCCAAAAGCAACTTCGGCTTTTATGAAGCCAATGAAAGTAAGTGAGGAATTAAGTGCGGTTGTAGGTAAAGGCCCAATGCCAAGATCAGAAGTCGTAAAGGCTTTATGGGTATATATCAAGAAGAACAAACTTCAAGATCCAGAGAAAAAGCGAAATATCGTAGCAGATGAAGCTTTAAAGAAAGTTTTTGGAGGCAAAGCAGTTGTTGATATGTTCGAAATGACAAAACTTGTTTCAAAACATCTTTCATAGACTGAAAATAGATGAAAGAAAAAACCTGAGAAATTCTCAGGTTTTTTTTGGAGGGCAACTCGAGTTAAGTCCCCATAGATCTAATCCCAGTATGTGTATTTTAGCATATCTTAGAGTATCTCTTTTAAGTAAGTGATTCACAGGTTGGGTTTGGCCCAACAAAAATAACAACACCCTCAATATTTTTAGGTAGTTCTATAGCTGGCCACCCATGTATTTTAAAAATATTATCTAAATCTTGTAATACTTGTCCTTCTACCCCCTTATTACCAAGCGATTGGTATAATTGATTATTTAATTCAATAAAAGATTCTGATGGTTTTAACATAAAAATTGTAACACCATTAGGCAATGCTGGTCCTGCTAGCCTTTGAATAGGATCTATTTTGTTCCAACCAATTTTTAATAAGATATTATCTATTTCTTTTACTAGATTCCTTACTTCAGTGTCGTTAGGTGAATAATGTAACCTATAAGCAGCGATTGGGTACTTTTTTAAAGTATTAATAATAGTATCTGCATTTTTTATTCTTCTATCTGGAGTTTTATTATTAATTATAGTATGTGCTGTTTGTCCTCCAACTTGATTCTTTGAAAAAACAGCTTGGTCTTTTAAATTAATAATATCCCCGGTTTGATTTTCTGACTTTTGTTTTGTAACAGAAGAGGATGAATTATTTCGATTCAAGAAACTAAAACTGATTTTATCAGCTATTTTTTGAAGAATTGGTATCATATATTTTATATTATAGTTTAAATCAAAACATTTTAAATACTCGAGTCACTCCGATATTTTATTTTTATTGCGGTGGTGATGTCCCGAGGTTTGAACCGAAAAAGTGGCTCAAATTCAAGGATATTGATAAAAGTATACAGGAATTAAGGCGTATCTTCAAAGTTCACCCAGAATGGTTTGAAACACCTCACACAGAGTCTAATAGGGGGCAAAAATGAGGTAGATTATTCAATATAGAATTAACTACTACTCTTTTGGAATTTAGGGTTTGCTGTTCCAAAATAGACCTCAGCTCTTTCTATCAGACGAGATTCCTGCCCCTTATTATATCTATCCTTGAAATCATCGAGATGCGGACTATAGTCAAAAGTTCCCATTTGAAAAACAGGCAGAAGTTGAACCATAGTAAATGTAGTTTTCAATTGGTCTGTAGTAATATTGCTTTGATTTAATGCTATCCCAGCGAACATTACAAAAACATGTTTTAGTGACGATGTAATTTCTGTTAGTTTATTAGCCAATGTATTGAAATCATACACGGCAGGAGTTAATGCAAGGCAAACAAGTATCGTATTGTTTTCATAAGATTTTTCAATCATTTTATTGCGAATTACATCAAAAATCTGCTCTGGTTTATCTCTATGTTCTACCACCTCGATTTCGCGCATGTACCCTTTAAGAGCATCAGGTTTTTCTTGCATTAAGGTCATCACAAGTCCGTCCGGTGGGTCTTGTTTTGGTATATTAGTCCACCAATCCATTTTAGAATCATTCATCATCGCAAGAGCAACAAGAGATACACAATAACGCTCCCTGTCATTTTTTGGGAGTTTAAATATATCTCCACCACATCTCTTCATTGATTCGGCATACTTAAATAGGCCTTTCACTGGATGATCCCACTGTTTCGCACGACCATTAATATCGCGTAAGTTAATCTTGCGCATTAATTCGTCACCTTCTTTTTCTCCAAAATAAAAAGTCATTTGTATTTAATTTAACTACAGGAACGTTAACTATTTAGCTCTTTGCGTGTCAAGCGCATAATCTTCTCTCGTCCCTCGCTAGGACTTACTTGCTTTGCTGCGCCAAACAATACTTCTTTTATATCCGCCTTTGTTTCATCTGGGAATTGTTTCTTTAACTGGTTCACTGCATAGTAGACCTCATAATTCTCCTTGAAGCTGATCAGATTTCTGTCCTCCTTTACCATATTTTTATTATCTGCCATTTTATTTTTTTAATTAATAATAATTTCACATTATTGGGTGTGCATAACTAATGCTTGCAATAGAATACATATTCTAATATAATAGAAGTATAGCAAAATAATTAGCAAATAGCAAGTACTCAAAAATTATGATTACCAAAAAACAAAAAGAGGTTTTGGATTTTATATCCAAATATGCTCAAAAGTATGGCTATGCACCTTCTCTAGAAGAAATGAGAGTGGCTTTTAAGTTTGCTTCGGTGTCTACTCCCTATCACTATGTAAAAAAATTACAGGAAGAAGGTTATATCAAAAAAGATGAAAATAAACCGAGGGCAATAAGTGTATACCCTGGTGGAGAAATAAAATCTCCATTTTTAAGCAAGATGGGCTTAGATTCGATCAAAATTCCAGTTGTTGGTTCTGCAGATTGTGGCCCCGCAACAATTCTTGCTGAAGAAAATATTGAGGGTTACTTAAAAATTTCCAGAAATCAAATAAAAAACAAGGATGGTGTATTTGCACTCAGAGCTTCTGGAAATTCTCTAAACAAAGCGAATATTCATGGGGAGAGCATTGATGATGGAGATTTTGTATTAATAGATTCGCAAAATCGGACTCCACATAATGGTGAGTATGTACTTTCTATCATTGATGGTGCCGCAAATTTAAAAAAATATGTTGAGAATAATAAAAACAACCAAATAGCATTAATATCTGAATCTTCAGATGATTTTAAGCCAATTTTTATACAAGCAAGTGATGATTTTGCAATAAACGGCAAAATTCTTAAAGTTATAAAAAATTCAAATAAAATGTTAAAATAATTTTATGTCATTAGTAACTATCCCTGAAGCATCAAAATGGGCGTCAAACTTTCTTGAGAAAGAAATTTTGCCAACTAATATTTCTTATCTTGTCCAATATGGAAAAGTAAAAAAACATGGAGAGAATGGCTCGACTATGGTTGATTTGAATGATTTAAAAAAATATTACGATTCGTATAATGGCAAACGCGAGGTAAGTTGGAAAAAAAATCTTGGTGATGATTTAAATTGGACACTTTCTTTTGATAATTTACGAGAAGTAGATACCACAAAACATGTCCATCGACTCCACCCCTATAAAGGTAAATATATCCCGCAACTTGTTGAATATTTTATAGACAATCACACTGATGATTTTAAGAAGGAGGCTTATTTCAAAACTGGTGATGTTATTCTTGATCCATTTTTGGGTTCTGGGACAACAATCATCCAATCTTTAGAAATGGGTATTCATTCTGTTGGTATAGATGTTTCGGAATTCAACTGTATGATCTCAAGTTGTAAGGCTACTCACTATGATGACGAATACCTGCAAAAAGCGATTAAAAGATTAATGACTTCACTTAATTCTTTTGAGCACGACAATAAAATTCAAGATTTTGAAAATGAACTTCTAGCTGAACTAGCTAAATTTAACTTAGTACATTTCCCGGGTTCTGACTTCAAGTATAAAATCAATCAGGGAAGTTTTGATGAAAAGAAATTTTCTGTCGAAAAAGAGCGTGAGTTTTTACCTATTTATCAGAAATTGCTCAAAAAATACTCGATCAAGCTAAAACAGGATAAGTCAGGTTCTTTCCTTGATGTTTGGTTTATGGATAATGTTCGTCGAGAGATAGACCATGTTTTTCAAACAATAAAACAAGAAAAAGATGTTAAGACTAGAAAAATACTTGCTCTTATTTTGAGTAGAACAATTAGATCATGTCGTGCAACGACACATAGCGACTTAGCAACACTTAAAGAACCTCAACTTACGACTTATTACTGTTTTAAGCACAAAAAAATCTGCAAACCGCTTTTCTCTATAACAAGCATGCTCAATCGCTATGCACTCGATACTTTGAGCAGAATCAGAGAATTTAAAAGATTACGTAAGCCTGTCCATTATTCTGTATTAACTGGTGACTCAAGGGTTGTGAATATTTTTGAAAAAGTAGAAAATCAAAATCCAGAATTTTCCAAAATTTTAAAAAAACAAAAAATAGCAGGTATTTTTTGCTCACCTCCATATGTCGGGCAAATTGATTACCATGAACAACACGCTTATGCTTATGATCTGCTCGGATTTAAGCGAAAAGATGATTTAGAAATTGGTCCACTGTATAAAGGGCAAGGACAAGAGGCTCGTCGATCATATGCACAAGGTATTGCGGATGTTTTAAATAACTGCAAGCAATATCTCAAGGTTGATTTTGATATTTTTCTTGTAGCGAATGATAAGTATAATCTCTACCCAGAAATTGCAGAAAAAGCAGGAATGAAAATTGTAAATCAGTTTAAGCGGCCAGTATTGAACCGTACGGAACGCGATCGAAATCCGTATTCAGAAATTATATTTCATTTTAAATTAAAATAATCATATGGCTTTATCTAAAGAACAAATAAATAACGTAGAAGAAGTTTTAAAAGCAAGCTTGCGTAATAAATTTCAGAACTATAAACCAGAACCGGCTTCAATGCCTTTTCATACAAGGTTACTAGGTAAAGATCGTCTGGCTCTATATTCTTTTATTCACTCTATCAATACAAATTTTGGAACGAGTATTTTTGAGCCGGTTGGTCTTGCTTTAGCACAAAAGTATTTTAAAATGGCTAACTCGCAAGCTACGGCTGGGAATCAAATCAGTAGCGCCGCACAGGCTGAAATCCAAAAGATTATTGATGGTCTCATTACGGCAACATGCACTCCAAATAAAAAAGAAGAAATTGAGAGAATACGAAAAGTTTGTCAAACAGGTGAGATGATTAAAGTAAAACCTACAAAGGTTGATTTAATGTTTGAATCAAAAGAGGGTGCATATTTCTTGTTTGATATTAAAACAGCAAAACCAAATGCTGGCGGTTTTAAAGAGTTTAAACGCACACTACTGGAATGGGTCGCTGTTGTTTTAGCAAACAATCCTAAAGCTGTTGTCAGTACATATATCGCAATTCCTTATAATCCATATGAACCAGAGCCATATACCCGTTGGACTATGCGAGGAATGCTTGATTTGGAAAATGAGCTTAAGGTAGCAGATGAATTTTGGGATTTTCTTGGTGGTAAAAATACTTATAAGGATTTACTCGATTGTTTTGAAAGAGTAGGGATTGAGTTGAGAGATGAAATTGACAAGTATTTTAGGAAGTTTACCAAGAAATAAAGCAAACACAAAATCCGATCATAATGATTGGATTTTGTGTCCAACAACCCTTATTTTGCTTGGGTTCAAACTTAGTAATCTGGCGGAGAGGGGGAGATTCGAACTCCCGGACCTTTTTACAGGTCGGCGGTTTAGTAAACCGCTGACGTAAACCACTTGTCTACCTCTCCAATATATTCAATTCCTCAGCAAATGTAGCATAGTTTTTAAAAAAAATAAATGATTAGAATACAGGGCGTGGATTGCCGATCTGGTCGGCAATGACAACGCTGATGAAATTACAATTAAAACACGACTACTTATACCCCCTTATGACCTCCATAAATTTATCACCAAATTTTTTTAATTTTTGATCTCCGACACCATTTATTTTTAGAAAATCTTCTGAAGTTTTTGGGAAGTATGAAGCCATTTCACGAAGGGCTCTGTCTCCAAAAATGATATATGGAGGGACTTTTAATCTCTCGGCTTCTTTTGTTC
>JBAXIZ010000021.1:0-7811 GCA_037138095.1 bacterium | reverse complement strand
GAAAGACTTCAATCACAACAACCATAAACATCCCACAGAAAGCTGGAACTTACACTTTCACAACTTCTGCTTCTCCACTTCCACTTACAATTGAAGTAGTAAGTGCGCCAGTAACCTCAAATGTTACAACTGACACAAACACAACACAATCGTGGTGGACTAAAGTAAAAAGTTTTTTTGGAATGTGATTCAAAGTCATTCCTGATGAGAGGAAGTCGGGAGGGGGGGGTACGATTAATCGTACCCCCCCCTTTTTTTATATACACTAAGAAATATGATTGGATGTATTGGCGTGTGGGGGTACGATTAATCGTACCCCCTGTCATATATTAGAAAATATGATTGATTGTCTTGGGGAATAAAATACAAGAATGCAAAAACCCAGATTTTACTTCGTAAAATCTGGGTATTTTGTTGTTGCTATTGACTAAGAACTACTTACTACCTACTGTGTTTTCCTGTGGATAACTTTGTTGTGCTTTGGTATGGTGTGGGATATAATGGTAAGTAAGTGGGAAGAAGTGGGCTAAAACATTTTAAGTGAGCTCGAAAGAGTTTTCGAGCGCAAGAGCGGAAGACGGCGGTCTGAGCTATGTGGAAAAGATTTTTTAGTAAAAAAATACTTTTGTACAAAATGTTCGCCCGAACAAATTTGAGTACAAATTTGTTTTAGGGAAAAAACAAAAAACATGTTAATCGGAGAATACACACACAATTTTGATGATAAGAACCGAGTTTCGGTTCCTTCGAAATTCCGAAAGGAAATCGGAAAGAAAATTGTTGTAACTCGCGGATTGGATAATTGTTTGTTTATGTATACTCTCGCTGAGTGGAAGAAAATTGCAGGAAAAATGGGTGAGATGAGTATGCTTGGAGCTGATATGAGAGGTTTTAACAGATTTATGCTCGCAGGTGCATCCGAAATTGATGTGGATGCAATAGGACGTGTTTTGATTCCAGAGTATCTTCGTGATTTTGCGAAGATAAAAGAAAAGGTTGTGTTTGCAGGTGTACACAACCGTGTTGAACTTTGGAATGAGAACGCGTGGAAGGAGTATAAAAACAAGGTGGTAAAGCAAGCCGATGCTTTAGCTGAAAAGCTTGGGCAGGTGGGAGCGTTTTAAATCGACATAAAATAAGAAATGTAATCATGCCTATATTTTATGTCGTCCTCGGTACTCCGGGGATCCAGTCATTAATCAAAATTTAAAATTAGCCCATATGCATATAAGTGTTCTTTTAAATGAGTCAATACAGGGTTTAGAACTCAAAGACGGCGACATTGTCTTTGATGGAACTTTTGGTGGCGGTGGACACACAAGGGCGATGCTCGCCTTCGGTAAAGATATAAAAATAATTGCAACTGACCTCGACCTCGATGCAATTAATAAAGGGCAAGAACTTGTGTCTGAATATGAAGGCCGTTTGATTTTAGAAAACGACAACTTCGGAAATATTTCTAAAATCTTGGCGAGTCATAAACTTGCTGGTGTGGACAAAATCCTCCTCGACCTAGGATGGAGTTCAGACCAGCTCGAATATGGCGGTCGCGGGCTTTCTTTTCTTAAAGATGAACCTCTTCTTATGACATTAAAGAAAGAGGCAGTAGAAAGTGATGTTACGGCGGAAGATATTGTGAATCATTGGGCAGAAGATAGTATCGCGGATATTTTATTTGGTTTTGGTGATGAAAAACATTCAAGAAGAATTGCCAAAGCGATTATAGATGTGAGAAAAGTGAAGCCTTTGAAAACGACTGCGGAATTGGTGGAAGTGATTTCAAAAGCGGTTCCACCAAGTTATAGATTTGGGAAAATACATCCAGCAACGAGAACATTTCAAGCTTTACGAATTGCGGTTAATCGGGAGTTAGAAACACTGGAAGAAGTTTTAGAGGAAGGGTGGAAGGTTTTAAATAAAGGAGGAAGAATAGCAGTCATATCATTTCATAGTTTAGAAGACAGAATAGTTAAACAATTTTTTAGAAAATTGGCGTTAGAAGAAAGTGCGAAAATACTTACAAAACGACCGATTATTGCAACAAAGGAGGAGATTGGGATGAACCCAAGATCGAGGAGCGCGAAGTTGAGAATTATTCAGAAGATTTAAGATTTAAGATTTAAGATTCATGATTCAAGAATAATTCAATAGACGGTATATTTTTTAATTTTTATTAGGTTAACTTGGATCCCCGGAGTACCGAGGACGACAAAAAATATAGGCGTGAGTACACTTCTTATTTTATGTCGATTTTACATTTGCAACATGAACATAAAAACATTACAACAAATATCACATACACAGAGAGATATTTTTTGGGCGACCATTGTGGCTTTCTTTGTGCTCATGACTTTATATATTAGTTTTCTTTCTGTGTCGATAGTAAATGTTTCTGTTCGACAAAATACAAATGATAAGATTATAGCTTTAAGATCCAAAGTGGCTTCGTTAGAATTTCAATATGTAGCCATACAAAATAATATAACAACAGAATCAGCTCTTTCGAAAGGTTATGTAACATCTGCTCCTGTGGCATATGTCACAAAAGAATCAAGACTTTCTTTTGCTAGACCGTAAGGGATTAAATTCGAAGCACGAAATCCGAAATCCGAAACAAGCACAAAATCCAAATATTTAAAGCGTTAAACAAATACAAGGAATTCTGTTTTGAATTTAGAATTTTGAAAATTAGATATTGTTTCGGATTTCGTGCTTTGAATTTCGGATTTTAATACTAGAGAATAATCGAAACGAAAGGTTAATAATATGAAGAACTTTTTTATAAATAAAAACTTAGAAGAATAAATGTCGCATTCTCCAATACTTAGAATTCGCATTATCTCAGTTGCTATTATTTTATTTGCTCTTTTGTTTATAGGCAATTTATATTTAATACAAGTTGTTCGTTCAGAAGATTATAGAAATAAAGCAGATCGACAATATGTGCGACCAAATCAATCTGTGTTTGATAGAGGAACTATATTTTTTCAAACAAAAGATGGGGAGAGGATAGCTGCTGCAACTCTTCAATCTGGTTTTACACTTTCAATAAATCCAAAGCTATTAAAAAACGATGCCGAAGCATATGAAAAAATCAATGCTATTTTTCCAATAGATAAAGAGGATTTTTTGGCAAAAGCTAGTAAAAAAACTGATCCATATGAGGAGATTGCAAAACATATATCTACAGATGTTGGGCTTAAGATTGATGCTTTAAATATTACAGGTGTTAGTTTATATAAAGATAGGTGGCGATATTACCCCGGAGAAAAACTCGCAGCACAAGTGCTCGGCTTCATGTCTTTTAAAGGAGATGAATATAAAGCTCAATATGGGCTTGAGCGACAATATAATTCTATTTTGACCCGTAATCAAGGAGCTGTATTTGCAAACTTTTTTGTTGAATTATTTTCTAATATAAATAAAACGGTTTTGAAAAAGGAAGATTTGGAAGGAGATATCATCACGACTATTGACCCTATTGTTCAAGGAGTTTTGGAAAATAAAATTGAAGAATTACAAACTAAATATAAAGGTAAATTAACTGGAGGAATTATTATGAATCCTCAAAATGGAGAAATATATGCAATGTCTTCATCTCCATCTTTTAATCCAAATAATTTTAAAGATGTTTCCGATGTAAATGTCTTTAGCAATCCAAATGTAGAGAATGTATATGAAATGGGTTCTATTATAAAGCCACTTACAATGGCAGCAGGTATTGATGCTGGGGTTGTGACGGCGCAGACTACATATAATGATAAAGGTTCGGTTACTTTAAATAAAAAAACTTTTTATAACTTTGATTTAAAAGCTCGTGGAGTTGTGAGTATGCAGGAAGTTCTTAGTCAATCACTCAACACAGGGGTGGCATTTGTTGAGGCAAAACTTGGGAATGAAAGATTCAGAGATTATATGTATGCCTTTGGGTTAAATGAAAAAACTGGGATTGATTTGCCAAATGAAGGTAAATCAATAACAAAATATGAAAGTAAGCAGGACATTGACCTTGCAACAGCTTCTTTCGGGCAGGGACCTGCATTTTCAGCAATACAAACGACTCGTGCCTTGGCTGCGCTTGGAAACGGCGGTTTGCTTGTCACTCCGCACGTTGTGAAAAGAATAGAGTCAAGAATTGGGGTGGCTAGGGATGTTAAATTTAATGAAGGGAAAAGAGTTTTGAAGCCAGAAACAAGTAAGGCCATTACCGACATGTTAGTAACTGTTTTTGATAAAGCTCTACTTGGGGGTAAAATTAAGATGGAACATTATGCTATGGCAGCCAAGACTGGTACTGCACAGATTGCTGGACCAAATGGCAAGTACTTAGAAAACACTTATCTACACTCATTTTTTGGCTATTTCCCTGCATATGACCCAAAGTACATAGTTTTTCTATTTACTGTTGAGCCTCAGGGTGTAGAATATGCTTCACACTCTTTGGCCGAGCCATATAGTGAAATTGCGAAGTTTTTGATCAACCATTATGAGGTACCACCGGACCGTTAACTATAATTTTTAATTTTGTAATAATTTTTTAATGTCTTAATTTAAAAATTTAAACATTATTTAAAAATTATAAAATTAAAAATTAAAAATTTTTTAACAATCATGAAATCATTCCTAAAAAAAATAGTAGTATACATACTTACACTCGAAGCTAAATTAGTTTTGAAGAGGTACAAGCCGAAAGTTATTGCTGTCACGGGGAACGTGGGAAAGACATCTACCAAGGATGCCATCTACACATCCCTATGTGATTTTATTTCAGTACGCAAAAATCAAAAAAGTTTCAATAGTGAGATAGGTGTTCCTCTTACAATTTTGGGTTTGGAAAATGCTTGGGGAAATCCACTCAAGTGGTTAATAAATATTTTTAAAGGTGCAGGTGTGTGTGTTTGGCAGAAAAAATATCCAGAATGGCTGATACTTGAAATAGGAGCTGACCATCCGGGAGATATTGAGTCTATTACCAAATGGCTGATTCCAGATGTCGTTGTAATAACACGTATTCCGGGGGTTCCTGTTCACGTGGAATATTTTAAAGACAGTAACGCTCTTATGGAAGAGAAAGCTTTTCTTCTGAAAGCTTTACGCGAAGATGGTGCTGCTATTTTAAATGCTGATGATGAAAATATTCTTGCTTTAGGTAAATATGTTAAAGGAACAGTTATTCATTATGGTATGAAAAATCCTGCTACTATTTATGCAGATAAATATGGATTAATGTATGATGGTGATTATTTGGCTGGTATGCAATTTAGAATTTTATATGATTCAAATATTATTCCTGTTGTATTAAAAGGGGTTGTTGGAATTCAACATGTTTATCCTGTTTTAGCTTCTGCTTGTGTGGGGATTGTTCTTAAAATGCCTCTGGTGAAGCTTACAGAGTCTTTCTTGAATCATGAGTACCCACGAGGGCGTATGAATGTTTTAAGAGGGATTAATAATACTGTTATCATAGATGATACATATAATTCATCACCGGTTGCGGTTGAATTTGCCCTTAAAACATTAAAGGAAGTTTTGGTGAAGGGTAGAAAAATAGCTGTGCTTGGAGATATGCTAGAGCTTGGTTCACATTCGGTTTCTTCACATAAAGAAGCGGGAAAACTTGTGGCAGATTGCGCGGACGTACTTTTGACTGTGGGAGTGCGGGCAAGAGATTTTAAAGAGTCAGCAATGGATTCTGGTATGTCTAAAAATTCTGTCTGGTCTTTTCATAATTCAAATGAGGCTGGAGAATTTCTTAAAGATTTTATAAAAGAGGGGGATTTAATACTTGTAAAAGGTTCTCAAGGTGTTCGTATGGAAAAAGCTGTTTCTGTGATTTTGGAAGATAAGGAAAATATTGGAAAACTTTTAATAAGGCAGGAGGGGGAGTGGCAAGTGAGATAGTAAAAATTTAAAATTAAAAATGTAAAATTTAAAAATAATGCAAGACGCTCCTTCTGTCATTCCCGTGAAGTCGGGAATCCATGAAAATTCGAATTAGCATGGATCCCCATATATTATTCTACAGAATAATTATGTAGGCCTCGCCTCGTGTCGTCACACTCCGGCCTTGCGAAAGCATACCCATGCTTTCTCACTCGCATTCGCAAGGATGACAATGCAAAGAATTCCATTCGTGTCATTCGTGGATTAGTGTTGAATTATTTTACAGGAAATGTGGTATAATTAATTATTATAAGTAATCTACCCAAGGGGCTTTTTGCCATAAATTTATAAGCAGGCAAGGGGTTTTTAGGGGAAAAAATTATGAAAGGACTACATATGGTCACATTCACACTTCTTATCGTAGGAGGCTTGAATTGGCTTTTAGTGGGTGCTTTTGGAGGTTTTGATCTTGTGGCTTGGCTTTTGGGCCCAATGTCAACATGGTCAGTAATTGTTTATATTCTTGTGGGTATCTCAGCTCTTGTTGAGCTTTTCACCCACAAAGCAAACTGTAAGCAGTGTTCATCATCTGCAATGTAAGGAAATTCTCATACAAAACACTTCGCTTTCAAAAAAAAGTGAGGTGTTTTGTTTTTTATGCTCAAAATATTGACTAAATTGAAAAAAAATGTTAAGGTGTTTTACAGAGGTCATTTTTAGACCAAAGCCCGGATATTTCCGGTCGTTCCAACCATAAACAACAGAAAACGAAAAAATCATGATAACTGACAAAATCAAACCGGGGCAAATCCTTGTTTTAGGCAGTGGCCTCAACAAAAATCAACAGTCGCTTGAAAAGCTGAAAGAGCTTTATCGGCTCGGCTGGAAATTTATTTCGACAGGAAAAAATCTCGATGCACTTCGAGATTTTGATATTCAGGCCAAGGAGCTTGAATCGCTTGAAGGATGTTTCTCTTTGGAAGATGGGGGAGATATTCCCGACTCGAGGATTCTTTCGGGTATCCTTGCTGACAGAAAAAGTCTGGGTGATATGGAGGCCCTCGCCGATCTAGGTATAGACACGATCGACATCGTTTTCTTTTCTACCCCAAGCTCTGTATCATTTTTCCATAATAAAAATGATATCGGGGTTCAAGATATTGATGTTAATCTTTTTTCATATTTGCTGGCGGCGACAAAAAATTCATCCCAAGTGAATGTTGTCACAGATCAGGAAGATCTGGAGCTGGTCACCTCGGAAATCCAGGAAAACGGTAAGACATCAATTTCAACGAGAGAGAAGCTGGCGCAGAAGGCTTTGCAAACCTTGTCTAGCTATTTCAAATTTGTCTTTGATATCATTTTATTCAAAACAAAAAGGAAGCAAACAATTTTTCCCGTGAAGCCTGAGCGGGAGTTGGCATCAGCCTAATCTTCTGACATTTTTTCAAACAAGCATATCCTTCGGGGTATGCTTTTTTCTATATAGGCAGAGAATTTATTTTGTGACTCTACGGGGATATCTCTCCTTACAGGAGCTATACACCTTTCGTATTTTTTCAGATGAATACATCTTCAAAAATATACTCAAGGTCTTCGATTCCCCGACGCAAGCAAAACTCTTTGCTTGCTTAGAGTCCCAAAATTAAAAGACTGTTTTCGCAGTCTTTTTATTTTGTGACTCTACGGGGAATCGAACCCCGATTTGTGCCTTGAGAAGGCGCCGTCCTAACCGTTAGACGATAGAGCCAATATTTATTTGTAACACAACATTTAACTAACCGTTAGACGATAAGGCCAATACGCAAAATAATAACAGAAAATTGATTATTATCAAGGTAGGAATGGTTTACCACTAGAAACTTTGTTGTAAACAGTATTTTCCAATCCCTAAATTACACCCAAATCATATCATGCTTTCTTGTTAA
>JBAXIZ010000020.1:0-8318 GCA_037138095.1 bacterium | reverse complement strand
ATATTACATTATTGGTTGGTAAGTAGGAAAAAGAGTCTTTTACTTACAAATTATCGACGGGTAATTTGTAGAGGTGCAAAACAAAAAATCACCATTTCGATCTTGGTGATTTTTTGTTGTCTGTGGATAATTATTTTGTTACAAATTGTATTATATTGTGATATAATTTAAGTACTATCAGATTGTATAAAATTATGGAAAAGAAGACAAAGAAAATATTGGTATTGGAAGATGAAAAACCACTAGCCAGAGCACTTGAGTTGAAACTCACCCATGAGGGTTTTGAAGTCAAAACAGCTTCTGATGGTGAAAACTTACTCGATTTTCTTACAAAAGAAGATTTTTCTTTAATTGTATGTGATATGTTGATGCCTAAATTTGACGGCTTTCAAGTATTGCAAACATTAATTGATAATAAAATAAAGATCCCTGTAATAGTGCTTACAAACCTAAGCCAAGCTGAAGATGAGAAAAGAGCCAGAGAGCTTGGTGCTGTAGATTTTTTTATTAAATCAAATACTCCTATTGCAGAAGTTGTTGAGCGTGTAAAAGATAAAGTAAAGCCATAACTTATTAAAATTTAAATTTATTAGCTCTTTGTAAAAAATAACAAATATATCTATGAAACTCGATCAAGATACAATAATAAAGATTCTTTTAGATGGTAATTACATCACAGAAGATGATGTAAAAAAAGCAAAAATTTATGCTGAAGAGCACAGAGTTTCTTTCATAGAATATTTGTTAGTTGAAGGGCTCACGAGTAATGATATTATTGGGCAAGCTATTGCTGAGTCAATGAAATTGCCTTATTCAAACTTAAGTGCAAAGCCACCGACCAAAGAGCAGGTTCTTTTAATACCTGAAGATACAGCAAAAAGGCTTCATGTGGTTGTTTTTGAAGAAAGTGATTCAGAAATAATTGTTGCCACAGATAACCCTTCGGATAAAAATATAAAAAAAGAATTAAAGGCTTTGTTTCCAAATAAAGAAATTAAGATAACCTTCGCGCTTTCGGATGAAATAGACGCCCTTTTTGTTAATTATCAAGAAGGCTTGAAAACAGAATTTTCAAAAATTATTGCATCTAAAGGGCGTATTGCACCAGAAATACTTGATCAAATTTTTGAAGATGCATTGCTCTTAAAAACTTCAGATATTCACTGTGAGCCACAAGAAGATAAGGTTGTTATTCGTTTTAGAATTGACGGAATTCTTCATGATGCAGGTGAATTACAAAAAGAGTATTATGAAAATATTGTAAACAGAATAAAAGTTCAAGCAAGACTTCGTATTGATGAACATTTTAGCGCCCAAGACGGTGCACTTCGCTATGCTTCTAAAAATTATCCTCACCCAGTTGATTTACGTATTTCTATAGTTCCCACAATAAACGGAGAGAAGGTGGCTATTCGAGTTCTTTCTTCATATGTCCGTGACCTTACTTTGAATGATATTGGCTTATCCAAAGACCTACAAATTCAAATTGAAAAAAGTGCAAAGAAACCTTTTGGAATGATCTTGGTTACAGGGCCTACTGGTTCTGGTAAAACAACGACACTGTATTCAATTATAAAAACAATCAATACTCAAAAAACAAATATAACAACGATTGAAGACCCGGTGGAATATAAAATTTCTGGTGTTAATCAAATACAAGTAAACACACAAACAAATCTTACTTTTGCAAAAGGCCTTCGAGCTATTACTCGTCAAGATCCGAATACAATTTTTGTTGGAGAAATACGAGATCTTGAAACGGCCGATATTGCTGTAAATGCCGCGCTCACTGGGCACCTTCTTCTTTCTACTTTTCACGCAAACAATGCAACAGCTGCAATCCCAAGATTTATAGATATGGGTATCGAACCTTTTCTTGCTGGCTCCACAATTGAGCTTGTTATTGCTCAGCGTTTAGTTCGAAAGATTTGTGATTCTTGCAAAGTTAGTGAATCTTTCACTAAAGCAAAAATCGACAAACTTGGAGTTGATGTTAGTAAATATTTCACAGGTAAGTCATTTAATTTTTATAAAGGTAAGGGTTGTAAGTCTTGCTCGTATACGGGTTTCCGTGGGCGTATTGGAGTTTTTGAATTTTTGACCACTTCATCCGACCTTCAAGATTTAATAGGAAAAAGTCCATCAACTAAAGCCGTTTTTGAATTAGTTCGAAGTCAGGGTTTTAAAACGATGTTTGAGGATGGTTTAGAAAAAGTAAAAGGTGGAGTGACAACTCTAGAAGAATTGATTCGTGTTGTTGTCCCTCAGTAAAATTATATTTATATTAAGTATGAGAAAAATTGAACTAAGAGAGTCATATGAAAAGCAGGGTTTTTCTAGACCTGTTTTTGAATATCGCAGAGACTGGCCATATGTCAGTATTGGTTTTGGTGATGAACAAGATTATTTTGTAGAAAATTTAAGTTTACTCATTGCATCTGGTATGGGTATATCAAATGCACTTTCTGCGATTAATGTTTCAATAAAAGGTAAAAGATTAAAAAAAATCACTTCGGAAATTGAGAGAATGGTAAATGATGGAATGCCTCTTTGGAAAGCTTTTGAAACAACTAATTTTTTGTCAGAAAGAGTAATTTCACTTATACGTTCTGGAGAAGAGGCGGGGAGATTGCCAGAGCATTTAAACCTTGTCACAATACAGCAACATAAAGAAAAAGTTTTTAATTCCAGATTAAAGTCAGCTCTTTTATATCCGGGCATTGTTTTGATTTTGGCTTTTATTTTGGCAGTGGGTAGCTCTTGGGTAATTTTGCCAAAACTGGTTTCCATATTTGAAACATCGAGTGGAACACTTCCTGTGACAACTAAAATATTATTATGGCTTGGAACATTTTTAGGGCATTATGGAGCGGTTGTTGTTCCTTCTGTAATTATTGGAGTGCTTGCAATATTATTTTTTGTTTTTGTTTTTAAAAAGACAAAGTTTATTGGTGATTATATTTTGTTTTCTATTCCCGGTGTTAGGTCTTTAATACAAGGAGTCGAATTGGCTAGATTTGGTTATATTTTCGGTGTACTTTTACAGGCAGGCTTTCAAGTTAATGAAGCGTTAGAGTCAGTAAAGAAAGGAACTTCATACTATCAATATAGAAGATTTTATAATCATTTACAGGAAAGTATATCAAACGGTGATACATTTAAAGACGCACTTGGAACATATAAAAAGCCAGAGCGATTTTTGCCAATACCAATACAACAATTAATTTTGTCATCAGAAAAATCTGGGCGTCTTTCTGAAACATTTATAAAAATTGGGGTTATTTTTGAAGAAAAAACAGAAGCGATGTCGAGAGATTTATCAACCGTATTAGAGCCAATAATTTTGGTGGTTGTGGGTATTATTGTGGGCTTTGTTGTCTTGGCAATCATTGGACCTATATATGGCTTATCAAATCAGATTTAATAAAATAAAAGGCTTTAGTTTGCTTGAGCTTCTGATTGTAATTGCGATTTTTTCTATATTTGTTGGTATGGGAACTTCTACATATTATAGTATGAGGGCACACACAAATTTAGAATTATCTACAGGAAGTTTGGTTGAAGCTGTGAGATTTGCAGAGTCTAGTGCACAGTCTGGGAAAGCTGATTCACAATGGGGGGTAAAAATTTTAACAAATCAAATTGTTATTTTTAAGGGTAGTAGCTATGCGGGCAGAGACACTTCTTTTGATAATGTATTTGATTTATCTGGAGGTGTGAGTGCGAGCGGTCTTTCGGAAATTGTTTTTGAAAAGGTAAGTGGAGCGACCGTGAATACTGGAACTATAGTTTTGACAAATGGAACGGAGAGTAAGAATTTGGTTGTGAATGAAAAAGGAACAGTGAGTTATTAATTTTTTATAATTGTTTTTTGTGTCATCCTCGGGTAATCCCGGGGATCCAAGTCCGAATTTTTCAGACTGGATTCCCGCCTCCACGGGAATGACAGAAGAAATAAAATGAAAAATATTTTTTTTAAAAAAACAATATCAAATCGCGCTTTTTCACTAGTCGAACTCCTAGTGTCTATTTCTATTTTTCTTGTTTTTGTAATTGCTGTGGGGGATGTAACTGTAAATGTTTCAAAAGAATCAAGAAACTCAGCCAATAAACAGAGAGCCTCGATCTTAGCAGAAGAGGCTATAGAGGCTTCTAGAAATATTCGAGATGCAAATTTTGTGAATTTAGTTGACGGTACATACGGGCTTTCCACATCAAGTAATCAGTGGAGTTTTGCCGGTTCTTCTGACATAACAGATATTTTTACTAGAGTTATAAATGTTTCAACCATAAGTGCAAATCAGAAAAAGGTTGATGTTACTATTTCATGGTCGGATCAAATTTCTCCAACAAATTCTTTTTCATTAAGTACTTACCTTACAAATTGGCATCAAGTTTTAAATTTAAATGCTGGGCTTACAGTAAATAAAACGGTGATAAATCACGGAGGCTCAAAAGTCGCTGCCGATTTTGCTCCGTATCAAGTTGGGACTACGACCATATCTGTTGGAGTTGCAAATTCTTTTCCGCCAGGCCATTATGCAATTACAGAAACAAATGACCCAACATACGCCGTGACGTTTAGTGATGATTGTGATAGTTCTGGCAATATAACTCTTGTATCAAGCAGTACAAATTCTTGCATGATAACAAATGAAGAAAAACCATCAAAACTAACAGTCACAAAATCTGTTATAAATCACGGGCTTTTAAAAACAATTTCAGATTTTACTTTGCTTGTTGATTCAAATCCAGTCACATCGGGCGCTTTAAATACTTTTAATTCTGGAGTACATACAGTTTCTGAAGTAAATGACCCATTGTACACAGCGAGCTTTTCTGGTGATTGTAATTCTGGAGGTTCTGTCACGCTTGTTGCTAACACAACAAAAGCTTGTACTCTTACAAACACAGAAAAACTTTCTTCTATTGTTGTAAATAAAAATGTAATTAATCACGGAGGTTCAAAAATCGCTTCAAACTTTGCTCCATATAAAGTTGGAGCAACTACTGTAACTTTAGGAGCAACAACAACGCTTGATTCTGGTACTTATATTGTCTCAGAAACAGTTGATCCCGCTTACACGCAAACATTTAGCGGTGATTGTTCTGGTACAAGCTCTGTAACTCTTGTTTCTGGCACAACAAAAACTTGTACAATAACCAATGAAGAAACTCCTGTTGTTCCAACCGTGACAACTCCGACGGGCGCTTCAATTACAAGTACAGGAGCTACTCTTGGAGCAAATGTGACATCAGCAGGCTCTCCTTCTCCAATAACAGCACGTGGAACTTGTTGGGGTACATCGGCAAACCCAACTACAAACTGCACAGCTGAAGGTGGCTTGACTACGGGCGTGTTTACTCAAGCTCGTACAGGCCTTACTCCGGGGACTTTGTATTATTATCGTGGCTATGCAACAAACAGTACTGGTACAGCATATTCTGCTGATGGAACATTCACAACACTAACAGGCGCATGTACTATAACAGGAATTATTCCAACTGCTTATGATAATTCTGCATCTGTATCAGCTGTTGTAAACAAACCAACAGGAGTAGTTGCAAATGATATAATGTTTGCATATATAATGCATAATAATGCTTCAGATAGACTTAACTCTATACCTTCCGGATGGATTCAAATTGGAAGACACAGAAATGGTAGTGCAAATCAGGCTTTGTATTATAAAGTTGCTGGAGCAAGTGAGCCTACAACTTATACATTTGGACTTTCTGCAAACTCAAGATTTGCTGTGACAATAAATGCATATAGAGGATGTTTTGATCCTGCTAATCCAATAGATACATCTTCAAATGTGGAATATGTTACAAATAATACAACTTATAGGGCTGGAACAATGAATGTAATATCTCCATATTCAATTGCAATTATGTTTCCAAGTGTAAACACAAGTGGAACTAAAACTTTTGCATTACCAACCACACAAGGCGGAGGATGGGCTCAAGATTATACCAACGGAAATGCGTCATCACAATTTTCAAGAAACGCATTTAGTAAATTAATTAATTCTTCCGGTGCAACAGGAGTAATAGATAGTATTGGATTTTCAGCATCAACAGTTAAACACGCTTTTGGTGTAATACTTCACCCTCTATAGTTAGTTTATAAAGTTTAAAGTTCATAAAGTTATAAAGAGGTTAAATGATAAATATTATTTTAAAAAAGAATAAAGCATTCACATTAGTTGAAACAATCGTTTATATCGCTATTTTTTCCTTGTTTATAATTGGGGCGACTTCATTTATGGGTGACATATCCACCGCGAGGCTTCACAATCAAATGGTTTTAGAGATTAATGATCAGGGTTCGAAAGCAATGAAAACCATAACTCAAGTACTCCGTAATGGCAGTAATGTAAATAGCCCAACAATAGGGAATACAGCATATAATTTGAGTGTTGTGACGAATGTTCCTGCCACAAGTCCAACTGTTTTTTCACTAAGCTCGGGTGCTATTTATATGCAAGAGGGTTCTGGCTCTCCTGTTGCTTTAACGAACAATAAAGTAGTAGCAAGCAACTTGGTGTTTTCAAATTTTTCCCGTCCTGATACGCCAAATATAATTAAAATTAGTTTTACGCTGACAAGTACAAATGCAACTTCAAGTCCGAGTGGGCAGTATTCATTTACATTTAACGGCAGTGGAGCTTTAAGGAAATAAAACCCTTCGGGAAAATCCGAAATTCGAAGCACGAAATCCGAAACAAAATCAAATGTTTAAAATTCAAAATATAAAACAATTATGAAAAAAAATTCTCTACAAACTACTCACTACCCTAAAACAAATTTGAGTACAAATTTGTTCGGGCGAACATTTTGTACTCAAAATGTTTTAGCTACACCACTCACTAAACACGGTTTCTCCACCTTATTCATCGTAATTATCCTCGGTGCAATATCTTTATCTTTAGTTTTTTCTCTTTCTGCAAGTAGTGTTTGGTCTATAAAGGGAAGTACAGATACAAAAAATGCAAATAAAGCAAAAGCTTTGGTAAATTCTTGTGCAGAAGTCGCTCTTGAGGTTTTGCGCGAAAATAATAATTATACGGGTACAAATAATGTAATTTTAGATGGAAATACTTGCACATATACAGTTTTAAATACCGGAGGAACGACGAGATCTGTTGCTGTTTCTGGATCTGTAAGTGGAGTTACTAGAAAATTAAATATTATAACGGGAACATTTAATCCACTTGTAGTTTCTTCTTGGCAAGAAGTTCAATAAAATTTAACATTAATAAATTAAACTGATACAATAGATATAATAATCTACTTTATATATTTATGAAATTTACATTAAGAAAAAAAATAATTTTATCAATAGTCCTTTCCTGTTTAGTATTTGGTGTAATCTTGGGTGGGGCAACATACTATTATTTAAACAACACCTTCGTCGCCGAAAGAACAAATACAATCACCCAACTTGGCTTTGAGAAAGTTCGTGAAATTGATCAAGTTTTAAATAATGATCAGCTTTTTGTAAAAATGTTGGGCACACGAACTAGGGTTAAGGAGTTTTTGTTAGACAGAACCGAAGCAAGGAGAGTTGAACTCCTTGGTATTTTTTCGGATTATGCAAAGGAAGACACAAAATATCTTGCTATTTATCTATTAGATAAAAATGGAAACACCTTAATTTCTACAGATAAAAGGTTTGTCGGTCAAAATTATAGTTTTCGAGATTATTATAAAAAAGCAATAAATAAAGAGCCCTCAGTTGATGTTTTTATTGGTAAAACATCAAATCAATTTGGTTATTATTTTGCTCACCCTGTTTTAGATAATGGGGGTGAAGTTATTGGGGTTATGGTGGTTAAAATTGATAATAAGAGCATTGATAGTTATTTTCTAAATAGTGAGGTCAGTAAAGATAGTACAGTAATGTTAACAGATGAGAATGGAGTAATTATATTTTCAAATAAGCCAGAGAGATTTTTGAAAAGTTTAGGCAATTTGTCAGTCGAGAAAAAGGAACAAATAGCATCTACAAATAAATTTTTGGGACAAGAAATAATTCCTATTCAATATGATAAAGCGCAAGAAATAATTAATAATTATTCAAAACCAGAAACTGTTTCCATGTTTGATTCTTTAGATGGTGAAGATGAGATTTTAAATGTGACCAAGCTTAATAATTTTCAGTTTTATTTACTTACAGAAATAGGTCTAGAAGATATGGCGGGGCAAGTTTTTAAAGTTATGATGATTTTAGTTTTAATAATTTTTGTAGGCTTAACTTTGATGTCATTCGTAATTTATAAATTTGTTTCTATAATCATAAGACCATTAAAGGA
>JBAXIZ010000019.1:0-8531 GCA_037138095.1 bacterium | reverse complement strand
GAGGACGACACAAAATATTGTCGCTTCGCTCTGTATTTTGTGTCGATTTGTTTCGAATTTCGGATTTCGTGTTTCTAATTTAATATCAGACTGGATTCCCGCCTTCGCGGGAATGACAGAGGTGGGGGGGGTTATCGCTCTACTACTTCAAATGACTCCAAGATATCCCCCGGGGCTATTTCTGTTTTTGATTCAACACAAAGCCCACATTCTTTTCCTTCCTCAACTTCATTTACTTTTTGCTTCGAATGTTGTAGTTCTGTAATAACTCCACGATCAATTTCTTCATCTTGTCGCATAATTTTCACTATATCTTTTACATGAATGGAACCTTTTACTACTCTTCCTCCTATCACTTGTTTGTCTTTCATTGCACTAAAATATTTCAGTACCTTCAATTGACCTTTCATTTCCTCAGCAGAAATCTTTGGAGTTCTCTTTGTAAAAAGTCCTTTCAAATAATCTCCAAGTTCGTAAATAATATTAAATACTTTTGTTTCAATATTTTCTCTTTCACGCAAAACTGTTGCTTGAGTATCGATTTTTACATTAAAACCAATTATGACAACATTGTCTTTTCCGCTCGCTGCTCGTATGTCACTTTCGGTAATATCTCCAACTCCTGTATAAATAATATTTGCAGCAACTCTTTCATTTTCAAGTTTTTTTATTTCGTGAACAATAGCATCTAAAGTTCCAGCAACATCTGCTTTAATAATTATTGGTACATAAGCTTTATCTTCATTTGTTGATGTTGTTGCATGTGTTGATCTTGTTTTTTGATTGAGTGAAAATTCTTCAATCAAAGCCTCAGCTTCTTTTTTTGAATTGCAGGTCATAAATTCAGCGCCTATGGTTGGGAGTTCTGTCCAGCCTGTGATACAAACGGGACTAGATAAAGTGGCACTTTCAATTTTTGCGCCTTTAAAATCCTCAATGACTCTTACCGGTGCATATGCGTGTTCGGAAACAATATATGAACCCGTTTTTAATGTTCCGTTTTTGATAATCAAAGTTGCTGAAAGACCTTTTGTCTTATCTAAATGTGTTTCAAGTATTATTCCTGAAGCTGGTAGGGAAGGATCACCTTTTAATTCTTCTAGTTCGGCTGTGAGCAATACCATTTCTAAAAGATCTTCCACTCCCTGACCAAATTTTGCAGAAATTGGAACAGCAGGAATTTTACCTCCCCATTCTTCTATATATATTTCATTTTCTGAAAGAGTTTGTTTTGTGCGTTCGATATTTGCATTTGGTTTATCGATTTTATTTATGGCAACAATATAAGGAATTTTAGCAAGGAGTATTGATTTAAGTGCGTCTAAAGTTTGTGGCTTTACACCATCTTCGGCAGAAACAACTAAAATAGCGACATCTGCAACTTGAGCACCACGTGAACGCAATTCCACAAAAGCTGCATGCCCCGGAGTATCTATAAAAGTGATATGAGATATTTTTCCATTGTTGTCTGTGTGAATAGCTTCATATGCCGCTGTGTGTTGGGTAATACCTCCTGCTTCTGTGGCTACAATATTGGCCTTTCTTATATAGTCGAGTAGAGTTGATTTTCCATGGTCAATATGGCCCATTACAACAACAATAGGTGGTCGTGTGACTATATTCGTTTGTTTTTGTTGGTTTGTCATAATGTGGTCTTTATAGCGAGAGAGTCCTTAAACTACCTTATTTTTGGGTTTTTTACAACCTACAGAAGATATTGTCTTATATTATCTTGATAGGGTTTCCTTTGCTTTATTGAGCACATCCAGTTCTTCTTCTGTAAGCTCAAATTCTGATTTGTGAGATTTTACAGGTTTTGAAAAAACACTCACATGTTCTCTTGAGTAAAGGCTTGATATAACAACCCCATCACCGTCTTCTGAAATAAGGGTTGTGGCAAAACTCTGGTTGCCTCCACTTCCGGTACCTTTGAATGGGTTGTAGCGTATTGTTTCAACAGCCTGTATGCTTCGGCGAAGCCTTTTTTCTACATCTGTTAAATATTTTTCCATATCATCTTGAAAATCGTGAAGGTTTGAGATGTCTCCCTGCATTGAATTGAAAGCATCTTCAAGTGAGGTTCCATTTTTCCCCCGCATTAATTTTTTCATGCGAATCTCTAGGCGAATTATTATTGCAATCAATATGACGGCAAGGATAATAAGTGAGTAAATTATGATATTTGTTGTATCAGTATTCATAGTAAAATATTATACATTATTTTTAGGTTTTGTGCTATATTAAAGACGCGGACAAATGCGGACTTCACGCGGATGGTCGCGGACAAAAAATTCAAGACAGGAGTGATTAGTTTAGATTTAAATAATAATTATCAAAATAAAACTTAGAAGAATGAAAAGAGTCTACCTAGATTATGCGTCCACAACCCCGATAGATAGAAAAGTTTGGAATGCGATGAAACCGTATTTTCAAAAGAGTTTTTATAATCCTTCGGCAATATATAAAGAGGGGGTGGAGGTGAAGAAAAAAGTTAGCGAAGCGCGTGCCGAAATCGCGCATATTTTGAATGCTCGAGCATCTGATATTGTTTTTACCAGTAGTGGAACGGAGTCTGTGAATCTAGCTTTAAGGGGTGTGGTGGAGGCATACAAAAAAGCTCATCCAGAAAAAATGCCACATATTATAACTTCAGTTATTGAACATTCTGCAACGCTTGAAGTTTGTCGGTCTTTGGAAATGGAAGCAAAAGCAGAGGTGACATATTTGAAAGTTGATGAAGATGGAAAAATAAGATTAGCTGAGCTTGAAAAGGAATTACAAGAAAACACAATTCTTGTGAGTGTAATGTATGCAAATAATGAAATAGGCACAATACAACCGATCAAAGAAATTGCCCGAAGAGTTAAGCTTTGGAAAATTGATAAGAAAAGGGATGCAGAAGATTATCCTTTTGTTCATACAGACGCTAGTCAAGCAGGAAATTATTGTATTTTAGATAGAGAAAAATTAGGCATAGATTTGATGACTCTTGATGGGCATAAAATATATGGGCCAAAAGGAATTGCAATACTTTATATCAAAAAATATACTCCTTGTGTTTCTATTGTGCAGGGTGGAGGACAAGAAGATGGGCTTCGGGCGGGGACAGAAAATGTGCCTGCAATTGTGGGCATAGCAAAAGCATTAGAAATTACTCAAAAAATTAAAGATAAAGAATCAGCACGACTAATAATTTTAAGAGATTACTTTATTGATGAGTTGTTAAAGATTGTTCCTAATGTAAAAATAAATGGAAGTAGGGAAGACAGACTGCCAAATAATATAAATTTTTGCATTCCAAATGTTAATGCGGAATTTTTAGTGCTTGAACTTGATGCTTTGGGGATTGCGTGTGCCTCACTTTCTTCTTGTGAAAATTTAAATAGTGAATCAATTTCTTATGTTGTAGCAAGCTTGCCTCAAGGAAAAGATTGCGCTCGTTCATCTATGCGTCTTTCAATGGGTAGAGGAACGAGGAAGGGGGATTTAAAAGCTGTGCTAAAAATACTACCTGGACTCGTAAGTAAGGCGAAGTTTTAGGAAAAGCTGTTAGGCGCTATGCCACAAGGGTACTTCTTGTATTCCTAATTCGCTTCGCTCATAAGGAAACAAAGTCGAGCGCTAGGCTCTAGCCAATGCAAAATACGAAATACAAAAACGATTTCCCGAAGGGAAATCGTTTTTAGCTAGAGCCTAGAGCCTAAAAGCTAGTCACCAGACTAGCGGCTAGAGCCTAGCCATGCTAATATTCTAGATATATGGAAAGTCTAAATAAACATCAAATTATTTTATTGGCGCTACTTGTTGCTTTTGTGGCTTCTATTGCGACAGGTATTACTGTTGTGTCTCTTTTGGGACAAACTTCTCAGCCGGTAGTGCAAACTATCAACAGAGTTGTGGAAAAAACAATTGAAACAATAACTCCTGCCCAAACTGGTAATCCTCCAAAAGAAAAAACAACAGTGGTTGTTAAAGATGAAGATCTTACAATTAGCGCCATTGATAAAAATGTTAAAAGCATAGTACGTATTTACAATACACTTCCAGATGGTACAGATTTATTTATTGCAGACGGTGTGGTTGTGTCCGACAAAGGTTATGTGATAACTGATAAAGCTTCTTTAACACAATCAGGATTTAATGGTTCGTATAAAGCAAATCTTTCTGACGGTACAAAAATATCTTTAGATACTGTAGCTAGTAATGACGCTCTCGGTTTAACTTTAATGAAAGCTAAATTATCTACAGATCAGAAAGTAGATTTTTCTCCAGTTGGTTGGGCTGATTCAGAAAAAATAAAATTAGGACAAACAATTATTGCACTTTCTCTCGATACAAAAAAAGTTGTAAGTATTGGAAATGTTGCATCTTTAGATATTAAAGATGGTAAAAATATTTCTATTATTGCAGATGTGAAAATAACAAACTCGGTCGCTGGAGCAATGCTTTTTAATTTGAGCGGAGAAGTTGTGGGAATGCATACTAGTTCGGAAAAGCAGATGTTTATGGTTTCAAATATAATCAAAGATGCGGTGACAGCATTGATGCCGAAATAGCTACTAGGCTCTAGGCACTAGGCCCTAGCCAAAAGCGATTTCCCGAAGGGAAATCGCTTTTGTATTCTGTATTGGCTAGAGCCTAGCGCCTAATTGCTAGAGCCTTTGACTTCCTATTCCAAAAACCTTAATTTTGCGGTAGTATAAGGGTATGCCTCCATTTCAACATTTCACAACTAAAGCACGTGAGGCGATACGTCGAGCTCACGAAATAGCGATTGAACACGGTCAAAATAACGTTAATTCAATCCACCTATTAATCGCCCTCATTATACAAGAAGAGAGCATGGTTATTTCTATGCTTGATAGATTAGACGTTGATACTCTTTTGCTTACAGATACAGCCTTGGAAGCTGTGGAAGGTCCAGAGGGCTCACAAACCCTTTCACCGTCATATCAAGTTTATCTTACTCCAGACCTCGCTCAATCTATAGAAGTTTCTTCAAAAATCGCAACGGGTATGAAAGATGAATTTGTTTCTACCGAACACCTCTTCCTTGCTTTGCTTGAAGTCCAGTCTCCAGCGAAAGATCTTTTGGCTAAATTTAAATTAGATAAAGCTACTGTATTGCCTGTAATTACTGAATTAAAACAAACAAAAGTTACAGATATAAATATTCCGAAAAAAAATAAAGCATTAATAAAATTTACACGTTCACTCACTCAGCTTGCAAAAGAAAATAAACTCGACCCAGTAATAGGTCGTGATAATGAAATAAATAGAATTATTCAAATACTTTCAAGACGAACAAAAAATAATCCAATTTTAATTGGTGAGGCTGGTGTGGGGAAGACAGCTATCATTGAAGGCTTGGCAAACAGAATGGCGGTGGGAGATGTTCCAGAGTCACTTCGTGGAAAAGATCTTGTTTCTCTTGATCTTGGAGCTCTTGTGGCTGGTACAAAATATCGAGGAGAGTTTGAGGAAAGATTAAAAAATATTTTAAAAGAAATTGAGCGTTCACAGCCAAACGTAATTCTTTTCATTGATGAGATTCATACAATTGTTGGAGCGGGTGCCGCGGAGGGTTCATTAGATGCTTCAAATATGTTAAAGCCAGCACTTGCTAGGGGAGACCTTCGTGCAATTGGTGCTACAACAGTAAAAGAATATCAAAAATATATTGAAAAGGATCCAGCTTTAACAAGGCGTTTCCAGCCGGTACTTGTGAGCGAGCCAACAGTGGATGATACTGTGGCAATTCTTCGAGGACTAAAAGAAAAATATGAAATATATCATGGAGTACGTATTACAGACGATGCTATTATTTCAGCTGTAAACCTTAGTGCTCGATATATCACCGACAGATTTTTACCAGACAAAGCTGTAGACTTGATAGATGAAGCTTCTTCATCGCTGAAAATTTCTTTAGAAAGTATGCCTCCAATACTTGAAGATACACATAGGAAAATAATGCGTCTTGAAATTGAAAAAGAGGCATTAAAAAATGAACCAAAGCCATCTACTGATACAAAAAATCGTATTAAAATAATTGATAAAGAAATTGCAGACTTGAAAGAAAAAACAAGCGAGCTTGAACTTCGTTGGAAAAATGAAAAAGAAATTCTTTCCGCAATTAAAACTTTGAATAAAGAAATTGATTCTCTGAAAATAGAAGCTGATCAAGCTGAGAGTCGAGCTGATCTTTCTAAGGCGGCAGAGATCCGCTACGGAAGTCTACCAGAAAAACAAAGAGATTTAGAATCAAAGGTGAAGAAAATTAAAAAACTTCAAACAACAAGACGTGTATTAAATGAAGAAATTCGTGAGAGTGATATTGCGGATGTTGTTTCTCGCTGGACAGGTATTCCTGTGGCTCGAATGCTTGAAGAAGAAATGGGTAAGCTTTCGCGAATGGAAAGTGAGCTTGAGGCAAGGGTGGTGGGGCAAAATGAAGCTGTAAAAAAAATATCAGATACTGTTAAAAGATCACGAGCTGGTATTTCTGATCCAAACAGACCACTGGGCTCGTTTATGTTTCTTGGGCCGACAGGTGTGGGAAAGACAGAGCTAACAAAAGCTCTTGCTAATTTCCTTTTCAATGATGAAAAAGCTTTGATACGTCTTGATATGTCGGAATATATGGAAAAACATTCAGTTTCAAAGATTGTTGGAGCACCTCCCGGATATGTTGGGCATGAGGAGGGTGGAACATTTACCGAGCTTGTTCGTCATCGTCCATATTCTGTAATTCTTTTTGATGAAATTGAAAAAGCACATCCTGAAGTTTTCAATATTCTTTTGCAAGTGCTTGACGATGGGCGACTTACAGATGCAAAAGGCCGAGTGGTAAATTTCAAAAATACAATGATTGTAATGACATCAAATATTGGTGCACAATATATTGATAAAATGGAACAGATTGGTTTTAATATGGCCGACGGAGGAACTGCAAAAAATTATATTAATGCAAAAGAAAAAGTAACTGCAAGCTTGAAAGATCATTTTCGACCAGAGTTTCTAAACCGAGTAGATGATATTATTATCTTTGATATTTTGAGTGAAGAGGCAATAAAGAAAATTGTGGGTATTCAGGTAAATATTGTTAGAGAAAGATTGCTTTTGAAAAATATTGATTTGCAAGTTTCAAAAGATGTTTTGAATTATCTTGCTAAAGAGGGATATAGTCCACACTATGGTGCCCGACCTTTGAAAAGACTTATACAAAATATAATTCTAACTCCTGTCGCAGGTAAGATGATTGACGAAGGACTTTCACAGGGCGGATCTGTACTCGTATCAATGAAAGGTAATGAATTTATTTTTGATGTGAAGAAAGGGAAGGTGAAGAGTAATTTGGGGAAAGCTATTCGAGAAATGCAGGGGACAAAAAGGTTATAAATGTTGTAGTGTTCAAAATGTTCTAGGTGTAAATACGGAATCCAGGAATTTCTGTCATTCCAGCGGAGGCTGGAATCCAGTCTGAAAAACCTAGACGAAAAAACCAGTTGAAGGATGATTTTTTGATGATGATTTGACACTATGGTTAGTTAGTGCTAATGTCTAAATCTAATATATCCATATTATATTAAATATAAATATGATATAATAATTATATGAATACTATCTCTCTAAATAATAATTCAGTAAAAAATAATGTTTTAAAAAAACCAAAAGTGGTAGATTTTTCTGCTATTCTAGCTGTGTATAAATCTAGTGAAGGTTGTTGGAAAGGGTTTGCTTTCCCTTATGATGTCATGACGCAGGCTAATACAAAAACTTTAGCGCTAAAACAATTGAGAGTTCTTGTAAAAGTTTATACGGATGAGTTAAAGAAATATGATTTTCCACCGCATCTTGTTCATGTACCACTGACAGATTTGGAGGATAGGGAAGTTTTTGCTCGCGTTCTGGACGATAAGATTGATCAAAAAAAAATAATTGATCAACAAGACTATCATGCCGAAACCTACAAAATACGATCTTAATAAATATATTAAAGCGATTAAATTTTTTGCAAGTATTAAATTTGGTGCGTTCGAGTGCTATCCAAAAGGTGGTTCAGTTTATACTTTTAAGCTGTATCAAAAAAAAGCCGATTCAGTTCCTTGTAGTATTTGGTCTGTCCATGTAGAGCATAATAAGAAAAAAAGTATTTGGCCAAGAGATCTTCAGAAAGCATGGACTGAACTTGGAGTTTCTAAAGAGGATTTTATTAAGACAATTGAGAGTCTTTAGTTTAAAATATGCGGGAAGAGTTAGCTTATGAAATAATTAGTAAATTTATGAATTTTTTTTGGAATATATTAGCTGTCGCCCTCGGTATATTTTGGGGCTATAAGGTTCTTATTTTATCAGGGGAAAATATTCCAATGTTTGGTTATGTACCAATCGGTGTAATACTAGGAATTTTAGCTTTATATATTACAGTCTACATTGTACATTTTATAGAATTATTTTTCTACTACGTTATATTTAATGTCGGAGCAAAATGAAAATGTCACCCCTAGCAAAGTAGAAATGTCACCCCCTCG
>JBAXIZ010000018.1:0-8647 GCA_037138095.1 bacterium | reverse complement strand
GGTCTTTATGTCATTATACTATACAAAAATACCAGCTTTCTTGTATACTATAATGACAGTATTACAGACGACCTTATTTTAAGGCCTATTTTATGTTTTAGTTTGTAGTTGGTAGTAAGTAGTTGGTAGTCAAAACGGGCGGTGCCTTCGGCACCGCCCGTTTTCTATATTCTGTATTTTTCTACCCACTACTCACTACGCACTATAAACTTTTTAGCAGTTCCTTAATCGCCTGAATTGAGGCTGCAATTGAGCTTAATTGCTCTGCTTGAGATGTCCCCACAACCTCTTTCTTTAGGTCAGTAGGTGCGTTCAAATAATCTCTACTTGTGCAGGATTTAACCTCCCATCTGACACTTCCCAACACTGAATGCCCAACATAACATGTTTTGATTCCAGTTGTGGTTGTTGCTGTGGCTGGCAAAATAACAACAGGAGTAGAGATTCTAAAAGCGTTATTACTTGTATCTCCAATAGCTACACCAGTCTCCAAATCAAGCCAAGAATGTATAATTATTTTGTAAACTGAATCATTTGTAATATTCAAACCCATTGAATCAATTTTTTCTGGAATAGTCCAACTATAACTTCCAGTATTTGGAATCGAATATGCAATAATTTTTTCTGCTCTTTCCCCACCTTCTGTATCGTACCTTGTGTCAATTATTCCTATCTGAACATTTTTAGAAGATGCCAGGCCTGAACTATTCCATTGGATTGTATAAGTGCTTCCAATACTCAAATTCTCTCCTCCATTTGGTGAAAGAACAGTAATCGATGGTGGAGTAACTGGTGTTCCTGATGTAATTCTGAAATAATTATCACTCAAATCACAACCTAATTGGCCACAAATCTCTATTTTATATTTACCGTTTCCTAATCCATAATTCTTAATGATTGAAGTGTCTATCCCAATAGATTGTATATCAGTCGATTGTCCGGTTATGCCCCTTGCGAGATCATATGCGTGCCCAGATGAATCAACAAGATTAATATTATGATTAACTCCAATTACAGGTTTAAAATTTACAAGAATTGAATCTTTTGCCAATGTAAGTATTTCACCCCCATTTGGATAAATTACGGTTGGTTTTGTTGGTGAAATTATCGGCGGCGTTATAGAAGAATCTGTAATCTTAAAATACGAATCACTAGCGTCCATCACAAGCACACCACTACCTTTTGTATAAGTTTTTATCTCTAGTGTATATACTCCAGCAGGAACGTTACTTGGAATTGTAACATTCGTACCGCCAGTGTTTGACACACCGCCAGCTAAATAATATTCTTGTCCATTTGGATAAGCCCTTAGTCTAATTACATCAAGATATTCTGTCTGTGGAATATTTGTTGTCCAAGTCACTTTCATTGGACTATTTTTTGCATAATATCCTCCTCCATTTGGAGATGTGATTGTGATTGTTGGTGTTAAGTTTGTAGATTTAAAAGGAGGAAGTGTGATATTTAATATTGAATTTGTTATTTTAAATTTATCACTTAAAACAAAATTGCAGCCTGTTTTTTCAGACGAACAAATATTTCCATTTGAATCTTGTGTTACGGCCAGAATTCGATATGGACCTTTTGATAGACTAGATACATCCCATGTTGTCTTAAAATTTAAATCTGATACATATTTTCCGTCCCAACCAGTCATCCCATAAGAGCTATTATCTTCTCCAGAAATCCAACCCAAAACAACACCATTTTTCTCGTATCTATCATCAATTAATCCAATTCTTAACTTACCTACTCCATTTGTCCAATTGATGTTTATTTGTGTTTTGTTATCATCTACACAACCTCTTGAGGCGTATATACTATTACTCTTTCCATATTTAGGATCCTCAATTTGAATACTTCCATAAAGTGCACAACCCCCTTTTTCTGATTTATCTAGCCAAGAAATTGGGAAAGCTCCCACCATAGCTGCTCCACCAGTAGAATAACCAACATCTGTCAAAACTCCTTTACGAACATTATTTACATAAACTTTATCTCCTTTTGCAAATCTCACACCTGAAATTGTTACCTCATTAGATCCCTTAAAAGCTGAACTTGAAATATATGGTGATTTTTCACCAATAATAGTTACAGGTAATGATTTAGAATCTTGATATGCCAATCTGCCATATTGATAATTTTTAGTAATAGGATCAATTGTTGCAACATCACCAAAAGATAAAGTGTAACTACCCGCAAACATCATCTGAGGATTTTCTGTTGCAGTGACTGCAATAGTAGCTTTTGTTCCAGCTTTTATCCTCCAAACTGACAATGTTGTATTGTTTGAATCTTGTATAGTCTCTAGATTTGCGCCAGATGTAACATAAAAATATCTACCCGCATCATTTGTATTTATATTCCTCCCGTTTTGATCTTTATATAACAGATATATATTATTCAATAAAATATCATTCTCTCCAGCTTGAATGTAGGTAGTAGCAGAGCCCTCCAACCTTGATTCGTTTTTATTTTTATCATAAGCAATCTTAAATGTTGGTCTTTCAACAAAACTCACCAGCCCTGTAGAAGTGGATGTAGGGTTTATAATTTGAGTTGGTGGAACAGGAGTCTGTTGAGTCAATAAAACATTAAGCTGAGCTGTTAAAGATGCAATCATTGCTTGAAGCTCCGCGATAGTTACCGCAGAAGCCGGTGTCGGCAAACAAACAAACATTAAAGCGACAAACACCATTCCTATAAATATTTTCTTCATTTTTATAATTTGTAAACTAGTAATCAAACTGGTAATAATTATACACCACCCCCCAACTGAGCACAAATACAAACTAAAAGTAACTAAATACAAAGGGCGCGACCTCTGGTCGCGCCCTGTTTTTTAAACCTAAGGCATACTTACTTTATCAACATTCACACCAGCGTTTCGTAAAGCATTTAAATAGGCAGAGACGGAACCATTATTTGTATCTCTTTCCCTTGCACAACTACCTATACGCTCAAAACACCCATACATATTTGCCCCCCCACTTCTGGTGAAAGCAAGTTCCCCTTCCCAAAAAACTGAATCAGTTGGAATATCATACTGCCAAATATTGCTTTCACCATCCAATGCATATGAATAATATTTAATTTGGTTACCAAAAGTATGAATTAATTTAACCAAAACGTCATAATCCGCTGTAGAAGGAGGAAAACCATTTCCCAAAGTTAGAGAAATAAGTTTTTTTGCTATTAAATTTTTTATTAGTGGTAATGGATGATTATGTAAGGTGGTGAGTGAATAGATTCCTTTATATTTATTTTTATCCTTTAAAACATTAGCGGGATAATACATAACATACCTATAATCATCCTGAGTATAGGTTGTACCATATTCTTTAACCGTCCCATCATTAAAACAAACCATTAATTCACCAGATTCAAAATCACCCTTCAAAGCAAGATTGAGCAGAGAATTCATCTTCGTTCTAAGTTTTGTTAACAACGTTGGACATACAACGGCAAACTCCGCATAAACTTTTTTATAAGCACTCATAACAACACTTGTTGTTGCAACCGTTGTTGAGCCGGTAACATCTCCAGACCATTTAACAAAACGACTTCCAATATATGGTGTAGCAGTAAGAGTTACAGGATTACCTGAATCATATGACTTTGAACAAGTTGTTCCGCAATTAATTCCAGCTGGTAATGAGGTTATTGTTCCCATACCAGAACCAGTTTTTGAAACAGTAAGAAGTTTTGTTGTTATGACAGGTACCGTCGGTGTAGCCATAAATATACCTATCACATTTTTTTTTGAAAGACTTACGCCCGTATTAATAGTACACACATTTCCTATGGTTCCTAAACATTCTCCGCCCCATGAAAAGGTTGAGCCAGCATCTGGCAAAGCTGTGAGGGCAACATAGGTTAATTGGGGATATGCTTTTTGACAAGTCGCGCCACAATTAATTCCTACGGGTAAAGATGTGATTGTACCGGAGCCAGTGTTTGTTAATGGCTTAGTGACGATAACAGATGTTGTTGGAGCTGGTGTTGAAGACAAAACACTTGCATAGCGATTTTTATCCATAAATAGGTGACAGTACATTCCTGTCTCTCCTGCACAATCACCACCCCATTCTCCCCAAAGTGGGTCCATATTGGACGCTTTGAGAATAACGGTTGTGTTTTGAGGATATTCTTTTGCACAACTTGTCCCAGGACATTCAATGCCATAATCAGTCAAAGATGTAATTACTCCTTCTGTTGGTTTGGCTACTGAGAGAGTGTATGTATATATTATTGGAGGATTTGTTACGGGGGTTGGGGTAACGGTTGGTGGAGTTGGGGAAATTGGTGTTGGTGTTGTGGGGGTAACAACAACAGGAGGAGTGACGGAAGTAATAGTTGTGGGTGTTGTGGGTGTAGTAACAACAGGAAAGGTGACAGGAGTAATAGTGGAAGGTGTGGGTGTAGTAACAACAGGAGGAGTGACTGGGGTTGGGGTTGGTGGAGTTGTGGTAGTAGATAAAGAAGCAAATATTGCAGTTACTGTTTTGCTACTATCCATAATAATATTACAATTACCCGTGCCAGAACAAGCCCCACTCCATCCAATAAACTTTGCTATCCTTTTATCATAAAAAGCACCTAGTTCAAATTCTGTACCCTTTCCACAAGGCAAAAGCATATTAGTCGTGTGGATCACTCCAAAATCAGTGACCTCCCCTGGGCCCACTGTTGATATTGTTAGTGTATATATAGGAGATGCTGTGGTTTTTACAGTAGACACCTTGGCTGCTCCAAGGGCTAGAGGAGATTCTTTCCATAACTGCACAAGGGTTTTCATACTCTGCAAAACTGATGCAATTAAATTTAATTGTTCGGCTTGGGAAGCTACTCCTGCCTGAATATTTACCGCAGAAGCCGGTGTCGGCGCACAAACAAACATTAAAGCGACAAACACCATTCCTATAAATATTTTCTTCATTTTCTATAATTTGTAAACTAGTAATTAAACTGGTAGTAATTATATACCTGAATTAGTTTTTAGTCATTAGTTGGCTAAAACAATTGAGTACAATTGTTCGCCCGAACTTTTGAGTACAAAAGTTTTAGGGTAGTGAGTAGCAAATGCAGAAAACGAGCAAGGCCAAAGGCCTTGCTCGTTTTCTGCATTCTGTATTTCGAATCTACTACCAACTACTCACTATCAACTACTCACTACTCACTACAAACTAGTTCACTACTTTGCTTTTCCGACTTTTCGTCTTGAAACTATAAACTTATTAGAATACTTTTTGGATCGTCGTGACTTCTGACCTTTTCCTACAGGCTTACCCCATAGAGTCTTAGCACGTCGTGTTCCTCGTCCTTGTCGCCCTTCACCTCCTCCGTATGGGTGGTCAACAGGGTTCATGGCAGTACCTCGAACAGTTGGTCGAATTCCCAACCATCGTGAACGTCCTGCTTTACCAAGGTTTACAAGATGTTGTTCATCATTTGAAACAGAACCAATAGTTGCATAGCAATTTCCAAGAAGCTTTCGAACTTCAGTTGAAGGAGACTTCAAATGGGTCCATTCACCGTCTTGAGCTGCCACTTGTGCATAGTTACCCGCAGAACGAGCAAGCTTTGCACCTCCGTTTATTTTCAATTCCACATTGTACACAAAAGTACCAACAGGAATATTTTTAAGAGTAAGTCTGTTTCCAACCTTGATTGGAGCGTTTTCTGAAACTATGAATGTATCTCCCACTTTCATAGTCTTTGGCACAAGTACATATCGTCTTTCACCATCTGCATAGCAAACAAGTCCAATAAATCCTGTTCGGTTTGGATCGTATTCAACACTTTCCACTTTCGCAGGAATATCCTTTTTGTTATACATGAAGTCAACTGCTCGATATAATCTTTTTACACCACCCCCTTTGTGGCGAGTAGTTACCCGACCGTCTTTGTTACGGCCCACACTACGCTTGAATCCACTAACCAAAGCCTTGTGAGGCTTTGCGGTAGTCAAACTGTCCTTGTATGAAACAGTTGTCATTCCTCGGCGTGATTTTGATGTTGGTTTATATGATTTCATAATTAGATGAATTCAATCTTATCCCCTTTCTTTAGAAAGACATATGCTTTCTTTTTCCCGCTTTTTGTACCTTTTTTCCCACGAACAACAACTTTCTTCGCTGGAAGATACGCAACGTTCACCTTGATAGGAGTTACTTTGTAAATCAGTTCAACCGCTTTTTTCACTTGATCCTTATTTGCCCAAGAAGCAATTTCAAATGCATATGCATTATGCACAGATTCGGATGCAGCCTTTTCAGTAATATGTGGTCGAACAAGAACATTTGCAATGTCTCTCTTTGACACACTTACTTTTTTATTTTTTGTTTCCACCCCAGTAGAAGTTTTAGTTTCTTCTGTTTTGATTTTCTTAATTGTGTTTTTCATATTTTTTATAAATATTTCCTGTTTTCCGTTAGAAACTTCTAACGGGGTAAATATTTTTTAATATTTTCGGAGTATTCATTTCTGCGACTGTCCGCGTGATGTCCGCGACTGTCCGCGAGGACGGTACTCCGTCCTGCTAGGCTTTCTTAGACTCTAAAAATGCAAATGCCTTTTCTGGCTCAGATATAACTATGAATTTTGAATTCATAAGATCTACCGGATTTACATTGCGGAATTCATCGACCTTTATACTTCCAATATTTTGAAAACTTTTTTCAGTTGCAGAATCTTTGTTTGCGATACCAAAGTATGCAGCATTCTTTCTCTTTGTTGAAATCTTCTCAAATCCTTTGATATTACCAAGTGACATCAAAATTTCTTTTGCGTCTTTTGTTTTTGGTGCACCAAGTTTTAGAGAGTCAATAAACAAAACTTCACCTTCTTTAAATTTCTTTGAAAGAATTGTAAAGATTGCTTTTGTTTTCATCTTTCGATTTACTTTTCTATCGTAATTTTTGTCATTTCGAGGACCGTGAGCCACACCTCCACCTACCCAAATAGGACTTCGTGAAGAACCGTGTCGTGCTCGCCCAGTACCTTTTTGTTTCCAAGGTTTTTTACCTCCACCCCGTACTTCACCGCGGTCTTTTGTATGAGCAACATTCTCGCGAGCTGTACTCATCATAGAAACCACAACTTGATGTACCAAGTCGGCATTCCACTTTAGGCCGAAAATATTTTCGGGTAGTGGCACCGTTCCAACCTCTTTTCCTTTCATATTATATATTTTTGTTTCCATATTGTTGATTTTGGATTTAAGATTTAAGATTTATGATTCATGAATCATACATCATACTTCTTACCTCTACCCTTTAATCTCGACCAATGTGCCACGACGACCAGGAAGAGCTCCTTTAATAAGGATTTCACCTTTTTCGTTGTCGATTTGCACGACTTTTAAATTTGCTACAGTAATAGAATCACCACCCATTCGGCCAGCCATTCTCATACCTTTTGGAACACGTCCACCTTCTCTGTTACCTCCAGAAATGGAACCCGGCTCTCGTTCAGAGTGTTTCTGACCGTGAGATCGTGGACCTCCGTGGAAACCATGTCGCTTCACAACACCTTGAAAACCTTTACCCTTTGAAATAGCAGTAACTGTAATCTTCTCCCCTTCTACGAACTGAGAAAGGTCAAGTGCGTCGCCAACATTTTTTACATCAGTTGTTCTGATTTCTCGCATAACCTCAAAATTTCCAAGATCTTTAAAGTGACCCTTTTGAGCTTTATTAATATTTTTTTCTTTTCGCACACCAAAACCAACCTGAATAGCTTCATAGCCATCTCGGTCTTTGGTCTTGACGAAAGTTACGATGTTTGGACTTGTTTTAACCACTGTTACAGGGAAAACTGTTCCACTTTCATCGAAAACTTGGGTCATATGCTGTTTTTTTCCAAGTATAAATTTCATAGTATTTGGTATTGGTCCTGCCCGTCACTTTGGTAAGTGACGGGCAGGACATGCCGGTTTATTAGTCTGTCAATTTCTGAAAAATCCGAAATTCGAATATCGAAATTCGAAACAATATTTAATTTTCAAAATTCTAAATTCAAAACAACTCCACTTCTGTCATCCTCGGGTACTCCCGGGGATCCAAGTTCTGAATTTGTTTAATATTTAAATATTTGAATTTTGTATTTGTTTCGGATTTCGTGCTTCGTGCTTCGAATTTAAGTTAGAGCATCTTCACATCAATATTCACACCAGATGGTAGTGAAAGATTTGTGAGTGCTTCAATTACTTTCGCGGAAGGATTCTCAATGTCAATAAGTCGCTTGTGAACTCGCATTTCAAACTGCTCCCGTGAGTTTTTATACACGAAAGATGCACGGTTCACTGTGTACTTTTTAATTTCAGTAGGAAGAGGCATTGGTCCAACAATCTTTGCATCATAGCGAAGAGCCGTATCAATAATCTGCTTTACCGAAGCATCAAGAATCTTTGATTCATACGCACGAACTCGAATTCGAAGTTTATTAACAGCCAAAACTGGAGCCTTTGTTGGCTTTGCTTTTGGTGTTGTTTTCTTCTTTTTTATTACAGTGTCTGTTGTCATAGTGCTATACACTTCAAAGCAACCCCGATATCATTCCACCATTTTTATGTCATCCCCTGCCAGCATTTGTCATTCCCGTGAAGACGGGAATCCATGGATCACACATAATTTCTTGGTAGAAA
>JBAXIZ010000017.1:0-8751 GCA_037138095.1 bacterium | reverse complement strand
CCCTATGGGGCGAAGTTGCCCCTATGGGGCATAAGGTTGCCCCTATGGGGCATAATGTTGCCCCTATGGGGCATAATGAACAAATCCTTTTACAATTTTGAAAAATTAAAGTTTCATTATTGTTGTGAAGAACAACAAAAATTCACTTTTCTGTTTCACCGTAACATAAAAAAATCTGAACAAAGGAGTTAAAAAAATGGCATGTAATTTGCGATAAAAAAAAAGCAAATTACCCGCCATTTTTTTTTTCTTATTGTTTTTTTATATTACTAAGCAATATACAATATTTCAACTATTAATATTAATTTTTTAATATTTTTGGCATAAGGTTGCCCCTATGGGGCTTGGGACTAAATTACAAATATTATTCCTATGTTTTCTCAACTTTATATTTTCAAATTTCAGAAAAAAAAAAACCCCCGCACGCCACCCCAAAAAAGTAAAAAAACATAAAAAAAAAAACCACGATGTTCAAAATGAAAAAGCTACTTTACATAATAGAAGTTATACGCTTTTTTTTCTAAAAAAAAATAGCTTGCCTTGCCTACGCTTCGTATTCTGTTTTTTGCCGCGCTATAAAAAAAGGCGCGTCAAAAAACACAATACCCCACCACACGCATACCCTACCCTCCACGCTATTTCCTTCCCACATTTTTGTCACGCTTATTGCTGAAAAAAAAAGCAATAAGCGCGCCAAAACCCAACGCTCTTTCCCCTCGCCTTTATTTCCTTCCCACATTTTTGCCACGCTTAGTGCTAAAAAAAAAGGCACTAAGCGTGTCAAAACCCAACGCACTTTCCCCTCTTTCTAAGCTATTTTTTTTACATAGGTTTGACGGTTTTTTTGTCACGCTTATTGCAAGAAAAAAAAAAGCAATAAGCGCGCCAAAAAAACCTATTATTATTTTAAAAAAGCCTATAACTTGCTATTATGTATCCACTACGTAAGTAGCTTTTCCATTTTGTTTTTTTTTTATGTTTTTTTACTTGCCAACGCTCCCCCCCCGCGTGTTCCCCCTTTCGGCATATTTGCTTCATTCGCATCGCTCATTTCCGCTGGGTCGCGCCGCGCGCTCCGTGGTTGATAGGGTTGCTTTATGCTTCGCAGGGTTGAGGAGTTTCGGCTTATTTGCTTCACTCGCGTCGCTCGTTTTCGCCGGGTCGCGCCGCGCGCTCCGTGGTTTAGTAGTTTACTTTATGCTTCGCAGGGTTGAGGAGTTTCGGCTTATTTGCTTCACTCGCGTCGCTCGTTTTCGCCGGGTCGCGCCGCCGCTCCGTGGTTTAGTAGTTTTCTTTATGCTTCGCAGGGTTGTTATCTTTCAAATACAGGAGATACCTGCCGTTTTTCGTTGTTTTTTAGAAAAAAAAAAACAACCAATCAAAACATAAAAATGAACACATTTTAATAATTACTTCGCATTTTTATGTTTCGTGTTCATTTTATATTTTTGATTCTTTCGAATATTCATTTTTTTTTCAAATGATACATGCAAATTCTGTGTCTGCGGTTGATATCTCAACGTGTATCATTCAAAAAAAAAATTTCGCTGGGTTCGTTCCTCTAACATCGCTAAAAGTTCACAGCACTCCCCAACTTTTTATGCCTTTTCCCATTTGGTCCAGCAATAGTTGCTGGTCCTTTTTTTTATTTAATTTGTATGTTATCTTATTTAGAACCATTATTAATAACAAAATTTCATATTTTATTTTGCATACATTTTACGGAACTCATCTTTTCTGTTATACCTTTGTAGGCATGAAGTTAATAATTTCACGCATCGAATATATTCACATTTTTGTGCATTTCATTGCATTTTCTTTAATATTACACATTCTAAATTTATTTAAGTACTTTCAATTAAATCACTCAAAAACTCATTGTACTTTTTTAAATTTTATGACAGATCTAGATTATCGTTTTTTTTTACAATCATTCATCGCACTTATATCATCTTTTTTTCTTGTATTCTTTACTGAACTTTGCAAAGATTATTTCAGGGCGAGGCGTGAACGGAAAAAATCAAAAATAAAATAAATTTTTTTTCACACTATAATACACGATTCAAAGCTATATCATACACAACTCTCTGACTACATATAGTTCTGCAAGGTACCTGGTCCATTTCATAATTGTTTAATTTTACTACAATGATATTATCGAATAATCACTTAACAACTCGGCTGAAGCTCTTATTTGTGCCTCCTTAGCTTGTTAGTTCTCTATACATCACATTATTATTTTCAACTCACAAAAAAAATCAAATTTTCAATCTTTAAAAAAAACAAAAATCATGGCTATAGTACAAAATCCCATAATCGGTGCGGCATCCGGCCAAGCAGGCGGCATGGTATTTTCCAGAATTTTCGGGAATAACATAATTCGCGCTAATCCTTCACAATACAGGGACTTAAAATCAGATGCACAAGTAGTTCATCGTTCTACATTCAGGACCATAATCTTGATGGTTTCGATGATCAAAACCTACCTACCTCTATTCTTTTTTGCAACGCCTTCAAAAATGAGTCGTTACTCAAAGTTTGTATCACTCATTATGCAATTTTATCCGGCAGGCTCTACGCTTACTACCCCTGCCTCAAAAGTTGTAACAGTTTCAACTGCAACACTTCCGATAATTGACACAACTCCAGTGCAACACATCGCCGCAAGTGACAGCTATTTAATCGATACGCCTTATGATATTTACCCAGCCGACGGTTTCAGCCTAGTTTCCCACATAGGTTTTTATCCTTCACTAGGGTTAGCTGTTTACTCTGATATTGAGGTAACAGATGATTCGACAGAACTTGTTATCACCCTGCCTACTTCACTTGCAACTGGGGCGCCATATTTCTCCATGATTTCAGCTTCCCACAGGGGCAAATCAAAAGCAGGTGTCGAGCTGACAAAAAATGTTAAAGCATCTAACGCTATTTAAAATAGTTTTAAATACCTAAAAAATCATGGCTATAGTACAAAATCCCATAATCGGTGCGTCATCCGGCAAAGCAGGCGGCATGATATTTTCGCGAGTATTCAGTAATAACATAATCCGCGCTAATCCTTCACATTACAGGGACAACCCTGGAACTGTACAACTTCAAAAAAGGGCAGATATTACTGTTTATTCAAAATTGTTATCTGTGGCTATTCCTTATCTCCCTGCATTTTTTTCACAACCACCAAAAGGCATGTCATATTATTCATACTCTATAGGTTTTTTTATGAGGAATAAAGGCATAGAGACGACAGTTGGACTTTCTTCTGTTACTTCAGTAACTATGCAAAGAGGAACGATACATAATGTAGTCATTGACAACATTCAGAAGAATATTGATGGTAATGCAATATTTTTTGTTGATCCTTCAAATACCATTTTCGTTAATAATCCTGCAAAATTCTATTTACTTGCTTTATACCCTAATACTTGCGAGGTAGAATATCGCGAATTCGATATGACAACTAATGCCTTTCAGGTTGATTTAACACCTTCTGCCCTTGTTTTAGCAGGTGATCCAGTTTTTTTGCTACACTCAAAAAAAACAATTAGTAAATTTAAATCAGGTTCAGAACTGAGTAAAACAGTTCGTTAATTTATATATTGTTTTTTTACTTCTTTTGGTCCTCGCTGCGTAGTGTTAGCGAGGACTTTTTTTTTTAATATTGCATTTCTTGCCTTCTTATATTACTTTTGTAGATCAATCTCAAATATATGGCAATTGTTCAAAATCAGTTAGTAGGTTCTGCTCAAAAAAACTCGGGTAATATTATCTTTTACAATTGCTTCGACAATTATATAATTCGTGCTAAACCACTTAAAATCAAAAAAAGTAAGTCAGAAGAACTTGCTCGCAACAGATCATCTTTTTCTTTTGCTAAAAAATTTACATCATATCATTTACCATATCTTTCCAATTTCTTTTTTTCACCACCATCTGCTCGCTCTTTTTATTTTCAATTCCTTTCAGAATTATTAAATTTAATATATAAGATTCGCAACAAGTCAATAAATCAAGGTCCTTGCTCGAGTATTGGAACAGGCAATTTAGAAATAAACAATTGTTCATTTTATCCTAATTTATCATTTTCAGAAATATCGCTCTGGGTTAATGATTTCAACCCAGATTGGTTTTCATATCCTGTTATTAATTATTCTTTTTTTACTCTTAACTGTTCATCATTTTCGACCTCTTTATTCCAGTCTTCTTTTTCATTTTTCGAAGATGTAATTACTTTGCCAATTTCAGTTAAAAACAATCCAGGTGACTTTGTTTTATTTATTATTCAATTTCACATTTTTGATTCGAATCAATATCTATTATTTTCTACACCTGGTATTACATCTTTTTATACAATACCTTCACGATCATGACAATTTATAACGCAGTAGATTTGAATTCAGATTTACAATTTTTTATTACATCAGTATCTAATGTTAGTCGCTGGTATTTCGAATTTTTTTCTATTCAATCAATAACAGGTTGTCGTTTTATAGAATTAAAAGAACTATCTCGCTGGTCCGTCGCTGATGAGACACACCTGCTTTTATTCACTGCTAAGGGGAGCGCACCTCGCCTTTTCAAAAAATCTGCATTCCCACCTTTTTTTGTTAAAGCAATAACTGACAGTAACAATTACTTTTTTAGCATTACAAACGCTACTGCTAGCTATTATTTTAAAGTATTCTACCCGAAAAAAAAAGTTTTTCACCTTCAACACCCACTGACTACACATTTATTTCGTCATAATTTTGCGAAACAACTTCATTTGTCGAACTACACAAGAGCAGATGTACAATTAGAGATGGGCGAGAAGTCTATATTCAACTCAAATATTTATATAGACAGCGTTCTAACTTATTAGCATTTGTTCGCCCCCTCAACCCTACCATTTTTACGTTTACTGATATCCCTTACTTGCGATAGATGTCAGCACGCGCCAGCCTTTTTCCCTAAGGTACCTGGTCCATTTCATATTATTATTTTTATCAAATCTTAATATAAATTGATGCATTTTACATATTTTTATTGCATTTCATTCATTGTGAATATACTTTTGTAGTCCAAAGAAGAAACTGGCTCTGTGCCGACATCACAACCAGCCGCAATTTGGAAAGGGGTATCAGAAAAGTGAGCCAGGGACCACAACATTATAGTCGTCTCTGGCTTTTTTCATTTATAATACAAACATACTAATATTATTTATTATGTCTACTTTAATCCTACTTATTGCTAATATTTTAAGTTTGCTTTTTTGGGTTTTGGAATCAATATACTTATTGATGAAATGCATTATTTTATTTTTACTTCGGTCCAGGCTCCCGTATAGTACAACGGGAGCCCATTTTAGACAGAAAAACGCGCAAACCCGCTACCAGTATACAAAAAAAGCATAATACGGTTTTGCAACCCAACTCACTTCAAAATTTATTTTGTCAACTATTTTACATAATTTTAAAACCATGCACGCTTTAATCGACTGGTTGTCTCTTTCTTTTAATCAAGAATATCACCTTCCGTCTCCTTTAACTTTTAAAAAATTAGACATTAAAACAAAACATTTTGAAATAATCGAAGAAATATACTATTTCGAAAATCGAATATTCACGATCATGAGAGAACCACTGAGTAAAATTTTCAATAAAAGTCTACATATTTTAAAAGTCGATAATTGGCTTTTATATCATGAAGACTTATTCACTATTTTAGAAAAGTTTTTCATTTATAATAATATTATTTTAGTCAATATAAGTCGCCTGGATATTTGTTCAGATTTCAATCGTTTTCAAAATAATTTACATCCTAACAATTTCATAAATTATTATTTGAAAAATAGATATCTGAAAAATGGTATTGTTCATCATAAGTTAGAAGGTTCGCAACGCTTTAAGGGTAACTGGCACCAAGTCAGTGAATATCTGAGATTCGGTAAAGCATCCTCAGAGGTGTCATCATATCTATACAATAAAAGTCTCGAAATGAAACAAGTAAAATTCAAACAATATATATTCAATAGTTGGTTATCTAATAACATCAATACTAACGAAGACGTTTGGCGTCTTGAATTTAGCTTGCATCCATACAGACTGGGCGTCATCGATTTCATTACAGGTGAAAGAATATCTATCAATTATGACGCAATAAAAAATGCGCATTTTATACAGCGTTTATACATTAATTTAATTTATAAATATTTTGAATTTCGCAGAAATACTCACATAATTAACAAATCAGAAATGCCGCGTGTAGACCTTTTTATTATGCCACAGCAGTCTTTTATTTTTGACAAAACTGATGGCAAACATGACAGCACAAGAGCCGATAAAATTTTGATAAATAAGTGTTTAGCAACGTTCGCTGACTTACGTGTATTTTCAAAATTTAGATCATTAAAATATTATGAGACAGCTGAAACACACGCTTTCAATTCTGAGCTTGTTAAATATTTCGATAAAAAATCTTGTGCTTTAGGTATTTCAAAGAATAGAGTTGAAGCAATGAAAAATGAGCTACTAATTAATAATAATGGGGCTTTTTAAAAAATTAGTACAAGTAATGAACGTTGACGAATAGGTATAATGTGAGCATGGTTTTTTAAAATAATTAATATATGTATGAAATTTTGGGCTATGATATCTGGGACAATTCTCTAAAAAAAAGCATAATGATTCAACTTATGAATATTTATGTTGAGAATGAAATCGAACTCCTTGTATTTGAGGATGAATTAAAATGTCAATATGAACAAGATATTTTTTTAATATATCGTAACTTGCAAAAAAAAAAGGAAGTAAAAAAAAAAATAAATGAAAGAACTTGAAAAGATATTAAAAGACTTGCAGAAAAGAGGATATGAGCAGGTTGACATAGGACAGGTATTGAGTTGGATGTATAATATTCAAAAGGAAAATAGATTAAAACGTGCGGAGCGTAGGCAAAATGAACGCTAACGGTTCGCAGATTGGCGGTCGTTTTAATGCCGCCAATGTGCTGTTATGTATCAGTTTAATTTTTAAAAAATAGCGATGGGAAAAGTTTTAGTAGCCTGTGAAGAAAGCCAGGCAATAACAATAGAATTAAGAAAGCGAGGCATTGAGGCTTATAGCTGTGATTTGCAACCGTGTTCGGGTGGGCATCCCGAATGGCATATACAAGGAGATGCAATTATTGAGGCTTATAGTGGAAAGTATATTGCAATGATAGCCCACCCGACTTGCACATATATTACAAACAGTGGCGTGTGTTGGCTATACAATAAAGATGGAAGCCCGAATTATGATAGATGGATGGAGTTAAAAAAGGCTGTTGATTTTTTTACAATGCTAAAATATGCACCTATAAAATTAATAGCCTTAGAAAATCCAATACCACATAAATATGCGAGGGAAGGATTTCATCAAATTAATACAGGTTGGGTGCCTGGTATTGGAAAATACAACCAATTAATACAGCCTTATATATTTGGAGAGCCTGAAAGTAAAGCCACTTGTTTATGGTTAAAAGGGTTGCCAAATTTATTAGAAACAAATAATGTAAAGCACATTTGGAAGGAATTGCCAAAGAACCAAGCGCAACGATTACACTATTTGCCACCTGGACCAGAGAGGTCGAAATTGCGGAGTAAAACTTTTAAAGGAATTGCCGAGGCTGTTGCGGAACAGTGGGCGGGATTTTTTTAAAAATTAAATTGTACATAACTTATGAATATTTATGTTGAGAATGAAATCGAACTCCTTGTATTTGAGGATGAATTAAAATGTCAATATGAACAAGATATTTTTTTAATATATCGTAACTTGCAAAAAAAAAAGGAAGTAAAAAAAAAATAAATGAACGAACTTGAAAAGATATTAAAAGACTTGCACCTATGAAGCTATATAAAATAATTTACGCAGACCCTCCCTGGCATGTAATGGCAGGGAGCAAACAAAGTAGAAAAGAAGGTGATAGCCAAAAAAGTTTACCACTTATTTACCCTACTATGACTTTAGAAGCAATAAAAGCATTGAATATAAAAGATATTAAGGCAAAGGATAGCGTGCTATTCCTTTGGACTATCAACAAGTATTTAGAAGCAAGCTATGCAGTCGCAAGGGCTTGGGGTTTTGAGCCTTCTACAATGCTCGTATGGGATAAAAAACCTAAAGGAATAGGACTTGGTGGAACTTTTACATTAGCCAACGAATATCTTTTATTTTGTAGAAGTGGAACGGTAACAGCTAGGAAAAGAGTAAAAGGAAACCATTGGCATTTAGCGCGAGAAAAGCACAGCCGGAAACCTGACTTTTTTAGAAATTTAATAACTGAAACTTTTGGCGACCTTGACCGAATCGAATTGTTTGCTCGTGAAAAGCACGAAGGATGGGATTGCTGGGGAAATGAAGTTGAGAGTAGTGTCTCTCTTTAAAAAGTTTAAAAAAATTGCTGATCGTAGTCAAAATTAAAATTTCAAATTAAAGTTTCGTTATTGTTGTGAAAACCAACAAAAACTCACTTTTCTGTTTCACCGTAACATAAAAAAAAACTGAACAAAGGAGTTTAAAAAATGGCATGTAATTTGCGAAAAAAAAAAGCAAATTACCCGCCATTTTTTTTTTCTTATTGTTTTTTTATATTACTAAGTAATATACAATATTTCAACTATTAATATTAATTTTTTAAAATTTTTGGCATAAGGTTGCCCCTATGGGGCGAAGTTACCCCTATGGGGCATAAGGTTGCCCCTATGGGGCGAAGTTGCCCCTATGGGGCATA
>JBAXIZ010000016.1:0-8902 GCA_037138095.1 bacterium | reverse complement strand
GTTGTTAGGCTCTCGGCGCTAGGCTCTAGCTTGTCATCCTTGCGAATGCGAGTGAGAAAGCATGGGTATGCTTTCGCAAGACCGGAGCGCGACGGTGAATTCGGGAAGGGACCCGAATGCAAGACCGGAGGCTGACGAGCCGAGGTATGACGAAAAGATTTTTCAACAGAAAAATACTTTTGGTCGAGTCGTGGCCAGGAAATTTTTCAGCAGAAAAATATTCTTGAATCCATGCTTTTTTCCGCTAGGCCCCCCCTATTTGACTTCTATATAAACTAGTGTTAATATCTGTTTTAGATTTATGAACACAAAAGGAGGTTACCAATGATCACACCGTTACAAAAAACTCCGCTCAAAGAAAGAATACACGAAGCTTTGCTTGAATGGGCAGAACAAGAAGGTATTGATTTATTCAAGAAAACTTCTGGAATATCTATCTCACTCAAAATAGATGAGTTACCCGGAATAAAAAACACAAGCACCATTGAATGGACTGAATTTGCTGTTACTGAGGATAATATTAAAACAATTCTAGAAGATAGCAGAGTTACCCCAGAGCCAAGAATAATTCTGGAAGAGATGCTGAGATTGGACACGAGAGAAATCACCACCGAGATGGTCGAGCGACTTATTAAAATTTGTAGTCTTCGCGTCAAGAGACTCCACGATCTACAATCTTCCACACACAACAAAGCAGCAAACCTTAATGCCTTGTTGATTCGACTAAAGCAACCATACAGGGTAGATTCACAAGGTTTGTCCGGCAATGTATATCGATTGAGAAAGGTTAAATTAACCCAAACAACAATTATTGATTGGAACAAAAAAATCCAAGTAAGAATCTCGTGTGGCATACAAATCAAAGGTTCTCGACATTTCAAAGATTAATTCAGCAACAGGACTCATCGAGTAACACTCTTTGGGTCCTTTTTAATCAACAACACATTTTTTACAAAGAAAAGAATTAATAAGAATTAGTAATTATTGGAGTTAACACTTTCTGCGATAGCAGAAAGTGTTAACTCTAAATAATATTTAATAAATTTGCTTTTTAATTTTGATCTTTTGCCAATTTATAGGTCTTAATATATTTTTCAATCTTTATACTTTTCAAATATTCTGTGAAATCTTTTGGGAGTGGCGAAGGCCCTAACCACACACTTCTTTGAATCATTTTGTAATTAAAATTAATTAAATGATTTCTAAGCCATTCCCTCTTAGCTTTTTGTGGTTCGGGTATATCAAAAAATAATAATAAATTCTTTTTACTATGAATGGTAAATGGCGATTTAAAAGTCTGTAAACGACCAATCCTTTCTTCAACTAATTTTTTACCCTTCGGAGTTATCTTCCACATACCTTTTTCATCAAGCACATAGCCATTCTTCTTTAAACGACTCAGTGTACTTTTAAAAGATTGCTTATTCTTTATTAAAAAAGTTGGAATACCAAAACCATTAACTTCGACTCCTTTATATTTAAGCCTAGCGTCACTCATCGCCTTTAAAATATCAAATGTTAACGACATGTAAATATTATATAATAACAAAGAATATTATTACAGTTAACACTTTCTGTGATAGCAGAAAGTGTTAACTGTTAAATTCTTTCAGATTTTCGTCAGTGCCTAGTACCCAACTGCTATATTAAAATAGTGCCAACAACACCACCACTAACAACAATCGATAAATCACGAAAGCATACAGTGTATGCTTTTTTAAATATGTAATTAGAAAATGAATGGCTCCTAGGCCAACGACGAAAGCAAAAATTGAAGATATCCAAAGAGAAGGGCCAAGAACAACAAGCTCGTGACCTTGATAAAGATCAAGAAGTTTTTTTAATCCTGAACCAAGAATTACTGGAAATGCAAGCAAGAATGAAAAACGTGTTGCTTCCTCTCTTGTAAATCCTAGAAACAAACCTCCAGAAATTGTCGCTCCAGAACGAGACACCCCCGGCAAAAGTGCGAGAGTTTGAAAAAGACCTGCGAGAAAACCCTTCCCCACTGTTAAAGTTTTATTCTGCTTTGCATACTTTTCTGCAAAAAACATAAGAATGCTTCCAAGTACAAGAGTGAGTGCCACAAGGTGGATATTTCTAAAAATTGTATCCATTGATTTTTCAAAAAGTAAACCAAAAATAACAGCTGGGATTGTTCCAATAAATATCGCCCAAAAAAGTGTTGCTTCCTTCCCCGCTAAAGTTTTTCGAAAAACTAATTTAAAAAATGATTTTATAAGCCCCCAAATGTCTCGCCAAAAATATAAGCCAACGGCAAGAATTGTTGCTAGCTGAAGCACAGCATCATATGCTAAACCGTTCATCGACTGGATTCCCAAATACTGCCGAGCAATAATAAGGTGTCCCGAGGAGGACACTGGCAGAAACTCTGTTAAACCCTGAATAGCACCAAGAATAATCGAATCTAAAATAGTCATGGGTTCAATAATAGCACAACCTACGGTAATTTTTAAGCACAAATTTTCAAGTCCCAGTTTATTACCATATCTGGGATAATTTTTAAATAATGCTTTAATGACCTAATTTTTAAAAATTCTAACATTATTTAAAAATTAAAAATTACAAAATTAAAAATTATTTTGTCTACCTTTAGATTGATGTTCAACAACTAACCATATGCTATAATGTATACTGACTTATTAATTTAAATTAAAAGACCCATGGAAAACAAAAATAACTTAGCTTTACCTATCGCAATCGTAGTCGCAGGATTGATTGTAGCGGGTGCAATGTTTTATACAAACAGAGGAAATTTAAAAATCGAACAGCCAGCAGAGCAAAAAGATACTTCAACTTTTAGTGTTGCCCCTGTTTCTGATACAGATAGTATTGTTGGTAGTAAAGATGCCGACATTGTAGTGATTGAATATTCAGATACCGAATGTCCTTTCTGTAAAGTTTTCCATACAACGATGCAAAAACTTATGGGTGTTTATGGTGCAGATAATAAGGTATCATGGGTTTACAGATATATGCCACTTGACGCACTTCACAAAAAAGCCCGAACAGAAGCTATAGCAGTTGAATGTGCAAAAGTTCAAGGAGGAAATGAAATGTTTTGGAATTTCATAAATGCAGTTTATGCAAAAACAAGTTCCAATGATTCCCTACCAGAAACTGAGCTTACAACAATTGCAAAAAATTTGAAACTTGATATGACAAAATGGACAAAATGTTTAACAGGTAATGAAACAGCTTCTGTTGTAACAGCCCAAGAAAAAACAGGTACGGATGCAGGAGTTGAGGGCACACCAAACAACTTCCTAGTATTCAAAAAAGCTCTTACAGAAAAACAAATTGCAAATCTTATTACAGCTTTTGCAAAATATCCAGAAGGAATTCTTCGAATCTCTGACGATGGAAAAACTGTAAACTTGGCAGGCGCAATGCCATATGATTTGATGACTTTGGTTATTGATAATGGACTTTTGGCAAAATAGCTAATTAGTGAGTAGTGCGTAGGTTGTAGTGAGTAGAAAATACATTAGTTAGTAGTAAATAGTACGTAGCCTATAGAAGATACAATCAAAAAACGCCTTATTCTAAGGCGTTTTTTGATACACCGATCCACTATTTTTGACTTTTAGGCTGTGTTGTGCTATAATTTAAAAGTAGCGAAAATCACCTCTTTGTGTCATTCCGGCGAAGGCCGGAATCCAGTCTGAAAAATGCGGACTTGGATCCCCGGGAGTACCCGAGGATGACACAGGGAAATGATATAGAAGCTTATAAGTTCCTTGAAAATCTCAACTAAAAAATTCGTCACAGCACTAAACTGCTGAATTTTCGGCACTTTGGTGCTGTGACGAAACCACGTTGGTGTAGCATGGCAAAACTCGGCCGTAATGAGCCACAACAAAACTGAAATCATGAAAATTAATAAAGTTGTATATCTTGGAAAACACACTAGTGGCCTTAATTCCCATAAAACCTATGAGATTGCTCTGGTTGTAGTGGAGGAAACTGGATATCTTGTAAACTTAGAGACGGATGGCCGCGGACAGAGACTGTGTTTTGATCACGCATTTCAATCCTCATACGGAAGATCTTTGATTGGGAAGCAAATCGGTGAAAACAGACACGGTTTACTGCAAGTTATCCTTTGTGAACCCTTTTGTTTGGAAGGTGATTATTTGAAAAGCCTTTCGATTGACAATTCATTTCACAATATGGACGATGACAAAGTTCAGAAGATTAAGGACTTCCTTTCTGAACAGTACCAGACAATCATTAGCGAAATCCAAAAAGCCAATTATCGAAAAAACAGAATTGCTGAGGTCAAAGAACTACTTCAAAAGTTCCGCTATCAAGATGCAAAAGCTCATTGCCAAGCCTTCGGACTGGACTACGATGAGCTGATACTAACATTCATCAAGTCACACAAATGAAACCCACCTACACCCTCACCCTCTCCCGTCGGCCTCAAAGCCACGAGGAACAAGTGGCAGTGCGTTGCCTAATGGATTTCGTCGACCTGTGTTTCCAAGCCTACAAGCTGGATATCAAGTTGACGGTGTTCCCCGTCGAGTTGGAATTAAAAAAGATTTTCAACGACGAATCGCGTGAGCGGATCGTTAGAGAAGTCTCTTCCACGACACGGATGGTGGCTTTCATTAGCTTCCACGGCGACCACGCCTCAGTTGAGATTACATTTTCCTATGGAAAAACATCTGTCAAAATGATTCGAGTCAGGTATGACTTTAACCAAAAACAGTTGATACTCATAGCGGAAACAATGCTTTAAAAAGCCGGTGTCGGTACGCAGACCGATAGAGCACAGGCTCGCACCACCTACCCAAGTGTTATCTTGGGAGGTGGTTTTATTTTTGCCTTGTGTTTGTCATTCCTGCGGAGGCAGGAATCCAGTCTGCAGAATTAATTCATGGATTCCCGCCTTCGCGGGAATGACAGAGGGACTAAGCTAGACTTTTCAAATTGCACCACTCGCATTTGGGGTCACCACAAGTATCGGAGAGGATTTTTCCAGACCAAACACTTTCCACTAATTCCCCTACTTCACTTTTTACTTTCTCAATATCTTCATTTGAAACTGGTAAAGTAGTTATCGTACAATTTCCTTTATCATCAGGCATTACAAAAACCAAAGAAGTCAAAATACTTTTATCTTTATATTTGTTTTGCAAAAGCAATTTGTAATATGAAAGTTGTCTAAAATAATTTCCGTCTGAATTTTTTGTATTTCCACGAATTTCATTTTCACTCATTTTTCCACGAGTTTTGTAATCATACACAAAAACATCATTAGCGGTTTCGACTATAGCATCAAGCTTTCCGTGCAATGTTATGTTTATTTTCTTTTCCCCAAACTTCCCTTCCCAAATATTTTCCGCCCAAGTCTCAGTCGAAACATCAGCCTTTATCATAAAATGCTCGTGAAGGCTTTTTGCAATTTTTGGTATTTCAGGAAGAATCTCTTTTTTGACTGCTTCTTTTTCAAAGTTATACAGGAATGATTTATCCAAATTTTCATACAAAGTATCTTCAATAATTTTTTGTATATTCTTTTCGCTTTTATCGGCGGATTGCCAAACCAAATCAAAAGCTCGGTGTATTGCCACACCTTTCTCAGCACTTGGTGCCGGAGCTTCTGGAAGTTTCAAAATACTTTTGTAAATGAATTCACTTGGGCATTTTATAAAGTGATTAAGAGCTGTCACAGAAAGACCCTTTTCAAGCAAAACTGTTTTTGTATAATCTAGCAATCGAGAATCTTTATTATCAACTAATTTAGTTTTTAAAATATTTTCATTTTTAGACTCCTCCACAGTATGCAACATTTGATCCTGATCTAGCTCATCCAAAAACCTAAGTGATGTGAGGATTTTCCCCGTGCCATCCTCTTCTGGCACAACGATCACCACATGCTCTTTTGCTCGAGTTAAAGCCACATAGAAAAGTCTTCTAGTATCGCGTATATCATCACCCTCCTCGCTATATTCTTCAATTGGCAAAACAAAATATGTGCCTCGCCCCCTGCTACTCCAAGATTCTTCTGTGGCATAAGGAATAAGTACATAATCAAATTCTAGACCCTTACTTCCGTGAGCTGTCATTATTTTTATTTTTGCATCTGAAACACCAATATTTATTTTCACACTTTTATTCTCTGCTGAGATTTTGTAAGCAAGAAGCTTATCAATCAAACTAAAAATATCACAACCTTGGGTGTCGCGAACAATACTTTCAGAAAGTGACAAAATTCCTCTCCAAACTTCTACATATGCCACATCGCGAGATATTATTTTTGAAAGCCCAGACTCGATTGCAAGGTGGTGCAAGAAGCCAATCGGACTATCAGAAAGCAACTCTCGTTTAATTTTTGTAAGTGTCTTAAGGGACCTTTCAACATATTCAAAATTATTTCTCTTCAATGATTTCAAAATATCTACAGATTCTTCAAAAGATAAGTCCCAGAGGCCCCCAGCAATAGTTTTTCCCAAAGCTTCTGTATTTGAAATATCTCTTAAAAATTCAATGAGTGAGAAAAATAGTATTCCTATTGGATGAGAAAAAATTGGAATATTTCTCTCTGCCGAAACTTGAAGGCTTTCTTCTTCGCAAATCCGCACCATTCTTTCCACATCTCTGTTATTTTTTGTGATTATGGCAATAGTTTTTTCAGGGCTTGATTTTGATGTTTTTTTCAAAAAATCTACAACATAATCCTCTCCAGCTTTGGTCGAATTTATATGCACCACTTCAACAGGCTTCTTCTCAATAGCACCCTTTGCAACAAGCTTCACCCTCAAATGTTCATTCTCATTGTCCACATAATTATTTTCAATCATTTTAAAACTCACATCTAAAATAGACTGATGTGAACGATAGTTTTCTTCAAGAAAAATAGTTTTCACATCCGGCCAAGCATTTTGAAACTTTAAAAAGTTTGCAACTGATGCTCCTTGAAAACGATATATCGCCTGCTTTTCATCTCCCACAATAAAAATATTTGGACTTTCAAAAAAGTCGGCGAGCATTTTAATTATTAAGTTTTGTGAATCATTTGTATCTTGATGTTCATCTACCAAAATATACAAAAACTTTTCTTGAATTAAACGCAAAAGGGTTTCGTCCCTACCGAGGGCGAGCAAAAGTTCAAATATCAAATCGTCAAAGTCCATTAGTTTTAATTCTTTTTTCTTTGCTTCATACTCCTCATATACATCGGCAAAAAGAATTGTTTTCTCACATTTTTCTATTCTCTTTTTTGCTTCAGCTTTCAACTGCCCTTTTGTAGCTCCACGTGTAGAAATTGAATCTTCATCCGACTCAATATTTTTGATTTCTTTTTTTGCAAAATCTTTAACCATCTCTCCCGTAAGGGCTTCTTTCTTCGAATCACGAATTCCAGAGAGAATATGTGTGATATAAAAATCTGTATTGCCAAACGGGCGCAAATCTGAAAACTTTTCATTTTCCAAAATTTTGCGAATTAAACTTTCCGCTTCAATATCAATCATTTGTCGCACACCATCTAAATGCACAAAATGTTCTTTAAATTCTGAAATTATAGAAGAAGCAAATCCGTGGAAAGTTGATATCTTTACTTCATCTGCCCTTGTGCCGATCACTTCGCGAAGTTTTTCTTTCATAGACTTCACCCCAGCATCAGTAAAAGTAATAGCTAAAATTCCAGAAGGTGGAGTATCTGTTTTTATTAAAATATTTGCAATGCGCAAAGTAAGGATTGTGGTCTTGCCTGTACCCGGCCCAGCAATAACAAGCACAGGACCGTCTATAGTATCGACAGCCTCCTTTTGTGCCTTATTGAGTCTTTTATAACGCTCATCAAAAATTTCATTAGATTTCATTAACTAAATTATAGCTCAAAACAAAAAATTTGCCCGCATTGACAATAATGAGGAAAGTTATAAAATCTGAAACAGAACTCGCACAAACCATATGAAAAGGAAAAGACATCGACAGTGGTATTACAATCTTACAAACAGAAGCAGTACTTCTATACAATTATACAGAGCCACAGTGGGTAAAAGTATTTTATCTGTACAACTAAGTAGAAAAAAGGAAGCAGAAAGTACTCAAATACTTGTTTAACGTTAACTTCCCCGAGTTAGCGTTTTTTCTTTTATATGATTGATTCGATCTATCGAACGTTTCAATTTAACAGCCTTCACTTATATGCTATATGATCATTTGATTCGATCTATCGAATCAATACAATTAAACTGAAACGTTCGATGCATCGAACGTTTCAGTTTATTAATTTTATGCAATATATTCAAATGATTGATTCTATTCATCGAATGTTTCATTTTATCAAATGGTTCGATCTATCGAATGTTTTGATCTTCATCTGGTTCCTCTGGATTCAAAAAATTCCATCTGTCTCTCCCTGTCCTCGATGGCAATCCCCCTCGAGAGTAATACAAAACTTTTTTCAAAAATTCCGTTCTAACTTTCTTATTACTAAAAAAATCCTCCAAAAAAGAGTATTGATTCTTTTTAACATCCTTCGAAAGATTAAATACTGTAGATGAACTCATCTGCAAATGGCGAGATACGCGATAATTTGAATATCCATCTTTTAGCATCGCTATCGCTCCCAGCCTTTTTGCAAGCATCATTTTTTCAGTTTCAGTGAACAGCTCATTAACAAATTCCTTACCTTTATTTTTACTATTAAGATTCACTAATGTATCCACAAACTGATCACTAATTTTTGATGATACAAAATAACCTAATTTCTTTTTAGAGATTCGTGACATAAATATATTATATCAAAAAGGTTCGAACCCTTTTTATAATTCGTCATTTAGATTGTTATGGTAATCTGAATGAATTTATTTATTACAAAATAATCCAAGCTCCCTATAATAATATTATTGAAGTTCGAACC
>JBAXIZ010000015.1:0-9270 GCA_037138095.1 bacterium | reverse complement strand
CACGAAAATTTTTTGCTAAAAATTTTCTCTGTCCGTCGTCGCCACTCCTCCCAAGGCCCGCTGAAACTTCCACGCTCAACGATTTTGTAAATGTACTCTTCGCCGACTTTTTAACGGTTGGGTGGCGGGCTGTGTAACGCGAGTACGCGAAACACAGTCTATTTTATATTTTCTTAAATTTATTTAAATTTATGTTATTATTTAATATGAAAATAAGTGAGAATAATTTTGCTTTTATAGATAGTCAGAATCTAAATTTGAATATACGCAATCAAGGCTGGATATTAGATTTTGCGCGATTTCGGGTGTATCTTAAAGAAAAATATAGTGTCACAAAAGCTTTCCTGTTTTTGGGATATGTTGAAGAGAATAAAAAGTTGTATGATTTTCTGGTACGTTCTGATTATGTTTGTATTTTCAAACCAACTCTAGAATATAAGGATGGTACCACAAAAGGAAATTGTGATGCAGAATTAGTATTACAGACAATGATTGAGTATGAAAAATATGATCGAGCCATAATTGTTTCTGGAGACGGTGATTTTTATTGTCTAGTAAAATATCTTTTTGATAAGAATAAATTGAAGGCTATTCTCGTACCGAATCGTTTAAAATTCTCAGCTTTACTAAAAGTTGCTATTCTCCGTCCATATTTGAGATATTTGAATGATTTAAAGGAGAGGTTAAATTATGACAAGAAAAGACCCCACAAGGACGAAACCTTGTAGGGTGATCTTTTCTGTTGGAGATACACTTATATAATACCAAGCTGAAAATAAAAGTCAAATTTAGAAAAAATATACCCTTCGCCAAATTTTTAACGGCTAAAACATTTTGTACTCAAAATGCTTTAGCCTGTGGATAACTTTATCATATAAAAAACACAAGATCTATGTTAAAATTAAAACATAATTCCGCATGATCTTTAGTGCAAAAAAAATAAAAAAAACATCTTCTCTCGCATTTGTTTTGGCGATGTTTTTCTTGCTTTCCACTCTACTCTGCGCCCCCTTCGCAAACGCAGATGTCCCCAATATAATATCCTATCAAGGCACCCTCTCAGACACAGGAGGAAACACTTTAGGTGGAGCAGGTACAACATATTACTTCAAATTCTCATTCTGGGATTCTCCCACAGTCGGAAGCGGAACAAAAGTCTGGCCAACATCCGCACCTACAGCAATACCTCTTACAGTAAGACACGGCTCTTTTAACGTAAGAATAGGAGACACAGATGCTAGCTACCCTGATACACTAGATTACAACTGGAACTCAAGTCAAAAAGTATATTTACAAATTGAAATATCAAGCAACAATACAGACTTCGAAACTCTTTCCCCTCGTTCCATCATCACATCTGCTCCTTTCTCTCAAGTATCCAATCAAGTGAATGGAACAAACCCTTCTTCCTTTGGAACTTCCACTCCTTTCCTAAACACTCTCATCTCTGCTCTTTCCAACAACATCAACTCTGCTGTGATGACCATCAAAGGAATGGTGGGGCAAGTGGCGAGCCTTTTTAATATTAAAGACTCAAATGATAATACGTTGTTTACTGTGACTGCGGATGGGAAGGTGGGGGTAGGGACAGCGACGCCAGGAGTTAAATTAGCTGTTGCTGGTTCAAAAAATTCAACATTGCTTCAGTTGCGTTCAGGTTTCGACAGCGGTGGTGATTATAATAATTTAGATTTTATAAACACTGCAACTTCGGATACTGTTGCCGTACGTATAAGTGCGATTGCTAATTCCGGAGTGGCATGGTCTTCTGATTTGGGTTTATTCAGTAATCCAGGTGGCAGTCCAGGAACAGCACCGGTGGAGAGAATTAGGATATTGAATAACGGCAACATCGGCATCGGCACCACCACACCTTCCGCCAAACTCCAAATCACCGGCACAGCCGGCTCGGCAGACATTTTCGCAGTTTCCTCCTCGACAAATTCAAGACTATTTACAATTGGAGCGAATGGGAATGTGGGGATTGGGACGGCGGCACCCTCAGCGAAGCTGACTATTTTAGGTGGCTCACTTGTTGTAAGGGAATTAGATGATGAAAATGACGCTCTAAGGTTTGATGCTGGAAATGTATCGAGCGCTTTGCGAATGTACAGCAATGGAGCCCTTAATACACAAATTCATAGCGATACTGGTAATCCCACATATTTCAACGCTGGTAACGTCGGAATTGGAAACACCACACCTTCCGCCAAACTTCACATCACCGGCACCGCCGGCTCCGCAGATATTTTCGCAGTTTCCTCCTCGACAAATTCAAGACTATTTACAATTGGAGCGAATGGGAATGTGGGGGTGGGGACAAGTACACCAGTTTCTAAATTGTCTGTGGTGGGAGATTCATATGTGTCAGGAAATTCAACTATCGGAGATAAATTATACTTCAGCGGGGCTAGTTCATACTCAATTGATGCGATAGGTGGACAGCTTAACTTTAAATTGAATAATAATGCTGTAGCAACAATCAACTCCATTTATCAAGGAGAAATAGCAAGCTCCGTGGCAAATGGGGGATTCTCTATTTTTGGTGATGTTGCTCTTAGAAGAAGTTCTGCTGGTGTGTTTGAAATAGATAATAATACTCTTGGATCATTCAGAGATCTGAATCTTCGCAATTTATATTCTTCTGGAAATGTTGGCATCGGCACCACCACCCCTTCCGCCAAACTTCACATCACCGGTACCGCCGGCTCCGCAGACATTTTTGCAGTTTCCTCCTCGACAAATTCAAGACTCTTTACGATTGGAGCGAATGGGAATGTGGGGGTGGGGACGTTGAGCCCATCAAGTGCATTAACATTATCTTCGGTGAGTGGTACAAATATGATTGATTTTAGGGATAGTGCATTCAATCAGTCAAGGCTCAGTCTTTCTTTAGATTCTGGAGGAACTGGAAATCTTTATAGTTATAATAGTGGTTTTATATTTAATGCAGGAAGTCCCGCAAGTGGTTACGCTTACGATTTTAGACTTAATAACTCGAGTATCCTTAGAATTGGATATTCAAACATCGGCATCGGCACCACCACACCTTCCGCCAAACTCGACATAACCGGCACAGCCGGCTCTGCTGACATTTTCGCAGTTTCTTCCTCAACAAATTCAAGACTATTTACGATCGGAGCGAATGGGAATGTGGGGGTGGGGACGGCGAGTCCTACAAACACTTTGGATATAATAGGAGGTTTTAGGGTCGCAAATGGTACCGGCAATTCAATTTCTGTGTCTAGTGGATATGGTGATCCGGGTGTCAGTCTAGCATCACAATATTCTATGAGCATTCATTCTGGGACTGGCGGGCTTCTGCTTGCCGCCGGTGCTTACGGAATATTGATGCAAAGCCGAGTTTTTATTAATCCGCCAAATGGTTATACAGCACCAGGTGCTCAATTACAATTAAATACGCCCGCTTCTACGACAATAGGTCAAATTATAAAAGGATCTACTTCTCAATCAGCTGATCTGCTCCAATTTCAAAATTCTACAGGAACTGCATTGTCTGTATTTAATAGCAACGGTTGGTTAGGCATCGGCACCACCACCCCTTCAGCCCAACTCCACACCACCGGCACAATCCGCTTCGCTAGCCTCGGAGCAGGTAGCTTGCAAACAGATGCAAATGGTAATGTCACAGTATCTTCAGACGAAAAGCTAAAAAACATACAAGGCGACTTTACTCGCGGTCTTTCTGATTTAATAAAAATCAATCCAATATCTTACAAGTGGAACACTCTTTCTGGCTATGATACAAACTCCACATACTCCGGCTTCTCCGCCCAAAACATACAGCTTGCAATACCAGAAGCAGTCGCCACTTCATCAAATGGTTTCCTTTCCCTAAGCGACCGCCCAATCCTCGCAACTGTAATAAACGCGGTGAAGGAGATTTTTGAAAAAATTTCTGGCTTTGCGAATCTTATCGAAACAAAAATATTAAAAACTGATAAGGTTGAAACAAAAGAACTTTGTATCGAGGATGTTTGTGTTACTAAAATACAATTGCAACAAGTTTTACAAAATCAAAATATTCAAGGATCGACACCGACATCCATACCCGCACCAACGGCAATAATACCTGAATCGCCAGCACCAAGCTCGACACCAACAACAACGCCTGAAACCCCAGTGGTACCAGAAGAACCAACGGCGACTCCTTTAGTTGAAGATCCAACATTAGCTCCCGAAACTCCAGCAACTCCAAGCGAGCCAGCCATCGAACCTCAAGCAGATCCAGTCTTGCCGATTATTGAGCCAGCTGTGGAACCAACCCCAACCCCCGAGGCAGAAGCCCCCGCTGGTGTTTAAGTGTTTGCATTTTTGCACCCGCAGTCTCCTGTGTTGTCATTTTCGACCTGATCGAGTGAGCTCGAAAGAGTTTTCGAGCGCAAGACCGGAGGCTGACGAGCCGAGGTGAGAAAGTTTGGGAAACTTTCGCAAGGGCGGAGGACGACGGTCCGAGCCGGGCTCGCATAAAAATTCAGCAGAATTTTATATGTGAGTGGCCAGGAAATTTTTCAGTAGAAAAATATTATTGGATCCATTCTAATTCTCTCCTGTATTGTCATTCCCGCACTCTCTGTCATTCCAGATTTAGTCTGGAATCACAAGTATTTTTCTGGTGAAAAATCTTCTGATCACGACTCGGGCCGTCGCCCTCCGTCCTTGCAGTCGGGTCACGTATAATTTCTTGTTAGAAATTTACTCGACCCCGACTCAGTCGCCTTCGCTCCTTCCGTCTTTCAATCTGATACCCATCAGATTGAACCCTCCCCGACTTCACCAGTCTCGCACCCTCTGTCATCCTCGAGTATTCTCGGGGATCCAAGTCCGAATTATAAGACTGGATTCCCGCCATACCGGCGCAGTACACCTTTTGGATAAGACTTTCATAAAATCAGTTTTATCTCAAAAGCTTTTGAAATCGGGTCCCATCCCAATTTCAACCTCCGCAGGAATGACAGAGCGTACAGATCTTGGATCCCCATGATTACATGAGGATGACAATGCGGGGAGAAAATGAGAGTGCAGAATGACAAAAACCCCCCAAACACCTCAAAACGCCACCATATTTGCTATTTTGGTATCGCCAGTACCAAAATTTGACATAATTTTGGTACTGGTGTACCATATAAGCATGGATTTTCAAAGAAAACAAAAAATTGAGGAAGCTATAACTCCTAAGCGCGTTTTACTCATATATGGCCCTAGACGGGTTGGAAAAACAACGCTTTTAAAAAAATACATTAAAGTTGCAAAAGGTTCCGTTTTGTACACCACAGGTGATGATATTGATATTCGTAGAATTTATGAATCAGAACAGAGGACTAAAATACTTTCTTTTGTTGAGTCATATGATGTTATTGGTATAGATGAAGCTCAAGAGATTCCAAAAGTTGGCCTTGGAACAAAGATGATTATTGATGAATATCCAGAGAAAAATATTATTCTCACAGGATCGTCGTCTTTTGGCCTTTCTCAAGAAGTTGGCGCACCCTTAACAGGAAGGCATTTTGAAATGTTGATTTTGCCTTTGTCTCAATCTGAGATAAGCATGGGTTCATTTGAGCTTAATAATAATCTTGATAATTTTCTGATATACGGAGCTTATCCTGAGGTATTGCTTGAGAATGACCCAAAAAAGAAAGAGTTGATTTTGAGAGAATTGATTTCATCGTATCTTTTTAAAGATGTGATGGTTTTGGACAAGATAAAGTCATCGGAACTTCTATTTTCAATCACAAAGTGCCTAGCTTTTCAGGTTGGAAACGAAGTTTCCTATAATGAAATTGCAAAAACAGTAGGTACGAACGTAAAGACTGTCATACGTTATATAGATCTTTTAGAAAAGATATTTGTGATAAAAAGAATTAGAGGATTTAGTAAAAATTTACGAAATGAAATATCAAAAAAAGCGAAATATTATTTTTTGGATAATGGAGTGCGTAATGCCTCGATTTCTAATTTTAATGCTTTAGAAAACAGAGATGATATAGGAGCGCTTTGGGAAAATTTTATTTTTATGGAACTTTATAAAAAAAGTAATTTGGAAAGGAAATTTGATAATTTCTATTTTTGGAGAACCCATACTGGTGAGGAGATTGATATTGTTATTGAGTCGGATGGTAAATTGATTCCATTTGAATGTAAGTGGAATAAAGATGTTGTTAAGACTCCAAAATCCTGGTTGGCAAATTATAAAAGTGAAGCTTTGCAAGTGGTGAATAAAGATAATTATTTGGAATTTTTAATTCTCAAGAAAAATAATAGTATTCCTAATTAACCCGTGCGTATTCCTGTCATCCTTGCGAATGCGAGGATCCATTAATTCCTTCACATTCGTGTGTTGGTGTCGTGTTCTATTTTACTTTTCTTTTGGAATTCTTTTGGAATTAATTTATCAATATGTTAAAATATATTATAAATATAAAATGTCTCTTGAATTAAAACAAAAAAGAAGATTACTTCAAAGATACGTCTTCGTCTTTGTTTTCGTGTTGCTCATGCCTATTTTAATTGCCTTTGGTGGGGAAGCAAGTTCGACAAATTTTGTTATTACAGGCGACTCTTTTGGTAGCGGAAACCAAGTTGATTCGACAAATTATTTGATGACCGGCTCACTCACTCAATCAGAAAATGTTTCCTATGCCACAGATGTGCTTCCTCTTCCACTAGGCAATATCACTTCCTGTGGAAAAATTTATGCTTCTGGCACATATACTTTAACAAGAGACCTTCCAAATATAACCGGTCCGTGTTTTTCTGTACTTGCAGATGATGTAACCATTTCTGGAGCCGGATATACTGTGACGGGTACAAATAGTAATACAAGTTATGCCGTGATCTCTACCTCGACAGTAGCGCATTCCGGCACATCGAGCGCATACACAAATCTAACTATTAAGAATATAAAATTTAATAATTTTGGTAAGGGTCTTTTGGGGCGAGGCACAGATGTTCCAAATGGTATTGGAGGAAACGGCACCTCGGTATATATCGACCATTCGACAATGGGGGATATTGATGTGGGTGGAGGTGACCCGACAGATAAAGGAGGCGACGGAGGAGAAGTAAATGTTGAGACTTCGATCGTGGGGTATATTACTTCAAACGGAGGAGATTCAACTGCTTGCGGAATAGCGGGCAATGGGGGAAATATTACGATCACCACAGATTCAGTATATGCAAGTACAACAAATGAAGGAGGTATTATTAGTGGTTGCCCGGGAGACCCTCCAACAGGTGGGCGAAGAGGGATAGTGGTAACAAATGCCTTATCAGCAGACACAAGGGCTCTGCCACCTTCTGTGAGCAATCAGCCAACGGCATCTCTTAGAAATAATTGGAGTTTTGAAAATCTATACAATTTCTTGTTGCCAGTTTTGAGATTGAAGCCAATTAATTTTCCTTCAATGCCGAGCTTTTCCGATACTGGTATAGGTAAAAATACTTTCTCTTTCATTTCTAAAATGGAATCATTTATATTTGCCCCTTTGCCTAAAGACATGTCACAGTCGACAGTAAAACTACTAAACTCTTTAGGTGTGAAGTATCAAAAAGATTTAATTAATTTAAAGAAAAAGCCAATAGTTGTTAAGGACGCGAAAGGTATTCCAGAATTGTTTAATGTTTCAATTTCTGGCATTCCTACAAGACTTCCGAATGGTGAATATTCTACAGATTCGCAAATCCCAGTTACTTCATATATTACTTACGTTTCCAAAACTTCTGTTTCTCAAGTTGTGAAAGTGAAGTCTAAAACAGAGCTCAATATATACTCAGATTCTAAAACAAATACAACGGCCGTATTCGACGGCAAAAAGGTGGTATTTAATAATGGTAAAGCCACTATTTCTGTCCCGACAAAACCAGGCTCTTACACCCTTGTTACGACAGATTCTAAGATTCCGCTCGTTATAGAGGTTATTCCAGCACCAGCTGAATCAGCTACACCGAAATCAAATAATACAAATCTATTTATAAAGACAATAAACTGGGTGTCTAAGCTATTTAAGTGGTGGTAGGGGAGTATTCAAGTTTCCGTATTGTCATCCTACTCCCATATTGTCATTCCGGATTTTTACCATCTCCAATTAACCCTTTCTATCCGTATTGTCATCCTCGTAGCAACGGGGATCCAAGTTAATTCGGATTTATCAGACTGGATTCCGGTCTTCACCGGAATGACAAATACGAAGTAAAAACATTTTTCCACTTTTGTTTTTACTAATTTGATATATAATAGATGTGTTAATTATAAATTAATTTTAATCTTCTAAACCTTCTTTATCGTCATGCAAAATTTTATAAAAAAAATCAAAATGGTAAGAAGCTTGGAGGGACAAGAGAAAAATATGAAAAAAGCAATAATTGGGGGAGCGTTTATTTTAGGTATAATTTTAACAGTATTTGCTTTCCAAGCAATCACTATTTATCAGCTACGCACACAAGTGGCAAATGATCACACAACACTAGTTCAAGTTGTTGATTTTCTAAACCAAAACATTCAAGCTCAACAAAAAGCTGTACAAGGAAATGGTCAGCAAGTTCAAGCTCCAGCACCAACGAAGAAGTAACCCATAACTCATAACTCATAACTCATAACTCATAACTCATAACTCATAACCCATAACTCACAGCTCATTACAAACGTCAGTTATTATGGGTGATACCACAAGAGAAAACTTTTCATTAAAACGAATGATTCGATCTATCGAATCATTCGTTTTTTTATTAAAAATCAACACAAAATAAGGAATGTGAGCTCAGAAGAGTTTCTGAGCGCAAGACCGGAGCACGACGGTGAGTTCGGGGAGGGTTCAATCTGATGGGTACCAGATTGAAAGACGGAAGGAGTGAAGGCGACTGAGTCGGGGTCGAGTAAATTTCTAACAAGAAATTATACGTGACCCGAACGCAAGACCGGAGGCTGTCGAGCCGAGGTGAGAAAGTTTGGGAAACTTTCGCAAGGGCGGAGGACGACGGTCCGAGCCGGGCTCGCATAAAAATTCAGCAGAATTTTATATGTGAGTGGCCAGGAAATTTTTCAGTAGAAAAATATTATTGGATCCATTCTAATTCTCTCCTGTATTGTCATTCCCGCACTCTCTGTCATTCCAGATTTAGTCTGGAATCACAAGTATTTTTCTGGTGAAAAATCTTCTGATCACGACTCGGGCCGTCGCCCTCCGTCCTTGCAGTCGGGTCACGTATAATTTCTTGTTAGAAATTTACTCGACCCCGACTCAGTCGCCT
>JBAXIZ010000014.1:0-9372 GCA_037138095.1 bacterium | reverse complement strand
GGGGGTGACATTTCTACTTTGCTAGGGGTGACATTTTCATTTTGCTCCGACACTATTTGACAACACATATACACTTAGCTTATAATATAGGTAAGCAAGTAATTCCCCAAACGTGAGGCTCCGTAAGGTTCCTCTATATAGCGTTTGGGGTTTTGCTTTTGTGCCATCGGCAGGAAATCTCTCTCTCTACGAGAGCAGTACCCCAATTGGATTTTCTTTTCGTGGATACACTCAATAAAATCTCAATTGGGCTTCGATTCCCGTCCGCAAGCTTCCCCAAAGCTTGCTCGATGGCACAAATTAAAAAACTGGTGAAAACCAGTTTTTAATTTGTGCCATCGGCAGGAATCGAACCTGCATCAAGAGATTAGGAACCTCTCGTTCTGTCCATTGAACTACGACGGCTTGATTACTAATCTAGCACATTTTTTGAAATTTTACCCACTAAAGCATGCATGAGTTTTAGAATCATATGCCCTTTAATAACAGTAACTCTACAAATCCCATAGGTTGTTTTTCCACTTGATCCACCGTCATTAAACCTTACTCTTATGTTTTCCTTAGGAACACCAGTGACAGACGACCAGTATGACAAACAACTAACCCTATTCATTCCTGTGAAAATACGTATTGTAATCTCAATCCTATCTTTCGGTATTTTCAAACTATCTCTCAATATCTTTAAATACACGGAAATCATTAACATGTCTGTATTTGTGAAACTGCAAGTATTCTTCTTGTGCCCTTCTGCCCAATATAACATAGAAATAATTATGACACTTTCCCTCTTTTTTGATTTTAATAAATCTGAAGCTAAGTTTTCAGCTTCCTCGATTGCATTTTCTCTTCTTTTTGTGCTACCACCTTGATTTGTTCTCAATATGGCTTTTTGCTCCTCGGTAAGAGATACATCTTGTATATAATTCCAAACCGTAGTTTTTGGTAATGACATCAAAAACATTATCTGCTGAATACTAAAACCCTGTCTTCGAAGTTCTTTTATTTTCCTGATAATTTTTTCGGAATGAATTTTCATCTGTATATTATATCACTCTCTTGATAAAATAGTACTAAACTAGTAAGTATTCATTAGTCCCGATGATTATATAACAAAAAAAGAAGGGTGATCTTCTTTTTTTGTTTCTGTTCTTTTTTCAGACTGGATTCCCGCCTTCGCGAGAATGACAACGAGATAGTATTACAACCCTAGTTCTTCCACAATAGTCCCCTCATCAAACCCGACAATTATTTTCCCCTCAATATCAATCACCGGTACTCCCATCTGGCCACTTTTTGTTACCATTTCTTGGCGAGCAACTAAATCTGTCATTACATCTTTGTCCTCAAAAGCCACCCCTTTCGCAGTAAAAAAATCTTTTGCTAAATGGCAGAAGTGACATGTTGGTGTTGAATATACAATTACTTTTTTCATTATTTTTTATCTCGACACAAATTTACGAATGAAGTCACAAGTATTTTTCTGGTGAAAAATCTTCTGACCACACCTCGGCTCGACAGCCTCCGGTCTTGCAGTCGGGTCCCATCCCGACTTCACGAATGACGCGAATGAAATTCTGAACTCTCTCGCATTGTCATCCTTGCGAATGCGAGGATCCATGGATTCCCGCCTTCGCAGGAATGACAGAAGGATAGTTAGTATTTTAATTAGTGTCATTCGTCGTAGTCCATTCGTGTCATTCGTGCCGTGTTAACTTCTAAATTGAATTTCTATTATACCACCCACAGAAAAAAGCAAACCTTGACCATCTATTTAAATTATCGTCCTAAAATGTTCCAAATCTGTTGATCTTCCCCACCATCAATTTTAAATAATGTTACCCCCTTAATTTTTCTCCTTTTCGCTTCTTCATATGCATATTGAACAGATGTTGCATCGGCCAAATACACAACTCTATTTGTCCCATTTTTCACATAGGTAAAGCTAAGTCCACCAGAAGCATCTCTTGTCGGTTTTACTTTATTATCTTTTGCAAGTTGCATCCCAGTTTCAAAAGCCATACTTTTCATAACTTCATATGAATACCCACCTGTTTTAAGTTTTGTATATTGAGTATCCCAACCATATGTAGGAATTCCGAGAATTAATTTACTTTTATCAATATATTTCAAATTATAATCAAGCACCTTTCTCACCCAAACAATATCTGAATTTGGTGCATAAGGTTTTTTATCTGTCTTTTCAGTCCAAGTCGAAGTAGTTGTTTGTGGCATCTGATCATAGGCCATTATTCGAATAGTGTCACAATATTTATTCATTTTAGCTAAATCATCAGACCAAGGAGCTGTTGCTTTAAATGTGATTAATCTAGCTGGGGGTGTAGCCGTAGAAGCAGCTTGTATAGTACAAGAAAGGGTTAAATTTTTTGCATGAAGTGCCTTTGAAAGTTTTTCAAAGAAACTTGCATAAAGGGCTTTATCTTCCATTCTCTTTCCCTCATAATCAATATCTACCCCACTCGCATTTATTTTTTGAGCTAACTCAATGATCTTATTTATGTGTGTTTGAGTTTTTACTGTATCAGAAAAAGTATTTTTCATCGCTGTTGGCCCAGTCCAAAGAAAAGTAGGAATAATTTTTACATTATTTTTTTTAGCGGTTTGAATTAGCTCTTTATATGGAGTCTGGTCGAGCTTCATTCTGTCGATAATTGTCCCGTCTGGTTGCACCTCAAAAGAAAACGGGTGAAGTTCGTTGAAATACTTCAAATGATCCGTGGCGCTTTTTGTTCCAGCTGTTTTTGCCCAATATGGAATCCAAGCAGAAATAGTAAAATTTGCTGGGACAGCCGCATTTGCAGACAAAGGAATATTAAGTGAAATTGCAATAAAAAATATGAAAATTAGTTTTTTGAACATATATCCATACTAACAAAAAATGAGGAAAATGTCTTTCTGCCCAATAGTATTATAGACAATACTATTAATAAAAAGACCGGCCTATATTTCAAGGTCGGTCAAAATCCGTTTGCAATCACGGACATAATGATGGGAATTGCGAATGAAAACATAAGAATGTAATTATCGCAATAATCGTGCTGAGGCAAAAATATCTAACGGGATGTTGCCACAGATCGACAATGAATTCCCTTAGGGCTTGTAAAACTGGTGTAACAAACGTTCGGCGCTCAACAGGGACATAAAACATTTTCCAAGTTGCCTTGGCAATAATGTCACCCTCCAAAGATTTCATTTCAATAAGCCAAGTACAGTAGGTACGATTCTTTCTGACCAAGCATTGGTCAAGGGTATATGAGTACTGATAGTACATGCCAAGATGAAGTGGATGCTTAAGCTCAACATCAGTGTAGCCCAGAGCTATAATTTCCACGTCTTGGATAAAACGAAACATTTTGTGAATGCCCGGCTTTGTAAGGGCGAGCACAAAATCACCACAACAAGTTAACCCCTTCAGATTTGATTTATATCGCCAAGCTGTGAATGGATTTATGTGGATCTTATTCCAATCACCAGTTGCCAAAGCAAACAAAATGAAACGAATATCCCCAACCATCTTAACTGCTGACTGCCAATGAAATCCTTTTGCCAGACTCCCAATTTCTGCAATATTTTTTAAGATCATTTAAATTCCCTTTCTTTTTGGTTGAAATTTTCCTTATGTAATATAACATAACTAATTCATTATGTAAAGGATAAACTTTTTTATCTATTTTGTGCGGACACCGAGAATCGAACTCGGGCATGTTGCTTGGGAAGCAACTATTCTACCCCTAAATTATGTCCGCATAAACTTGGATCCCCGTGAGTACACGAGGATGACAAAAGTGATGTATTTTGTCTGCGTCAGTCCGCGTGCAGTCTGCGTCAGTCCGCGAGGGTGGTACTCCACCCTAAAACACTGTCTTAATCCTATTCCACATCGCTTTAAATACATTTGCTTCATTTACCGTGGTCGAAGCAGGAACAGGCTTCTCGACTAATACAATAACTGATTCGCCTTCTTTTGCAAGATTGAATTTTTCGCGAATTTGCTCTTCTTGCCCTCTATCAGTATTTCCCCTTTCCACTTTTTCCAAAAGCATTTTTTCACGAGCTTCCAAATCAACAAGCTCATGCTCAACAGCTTTTCTGTCTTTTGAACTTTCACTAACTTTTGTATAAATACCATACACACCAGGAATTAACATAATGACAAAAAGTATCAAAATTGCAATAGTTACTTTTGAGTAACAAATCTTACGAATTTTCTGCTTATCAGTGAATTCCATATACTCTATTATACACAACTCTATTTTATGGTATAGTGGAGGAACTATGATATTCAAAAAGCAAAATCAAAAGTTAATCAAGCGAGTTTTTACAGTAGTGGGGATACTTATTATTTTAAGTATGATACTTCTATATTTCCCAATTTTGTGGAGGTAGGCTAAAACAATTGTACAAAAGTATTTTTCTACTGAAAAATCTTTTCCACATAGCTCAGACCGCCGTCTTCCGCTCTTGCACTCGAAAACTCTTTCGGGCTCACTCAATTGTTCGCCCGAACTTTTGTACTCAAAAGTTTTAGGGTAAAGTAAGTTGAAAGTAGAAAGTTTAAAGTTATAAAGTGAATGCGGAAACCCTCCTGAATTTTGGCTTTGCCAAAATTCAGGAGGGTTTTATAAAACAGCCAGCGAAGCTGTCCATCACAAGAGTGAAGCTTTACTTTCCCCGAGCATCTGGAGGCGCAAAGCATGGTCTTTTTGTAGTCAAAAAGTTTGCGCTGAAGCCGAAGCGAGAAATCGCAGGTTTCGGAGCGGTCGGGGAAAGTAATGCTGAACGACCTCTTAGTCACTCTTCATCATTTTGAGAAACACCTCATGTGTAATATTCACACTTCCCATTTCTTGCATTTTTTTCTTTCCTTTCTTTTGCTTTTCACGGAGCTTCATCTTTCGAGTAATATCTCCACCATACATATGTTGAGTAACATCTTTTCTTAGTGCCGAAAGAGTTTCCGAAGCAATAATTCGTCCAAGAGCTTTTGCTTGAATTTTCACAATAATCATTTGCTGAGGCATCACCTTTTGCAATTTCTCGGCTGTTTTTCTCCCATCTTCTTCAACCCTTCTTTTTGAAACAATTCTTGTGAAAGCAATCATTGGGTCACCATTGATCAAAATATCCAAACGGCAAACATCAGCTTTTCTAAATTCACCAATCTCATACGAAAGCGAAGCATAGCCAGAAGTCACACTTTTTATTTCATCAAAAAAGTTTCGCATTAATTCACGAAGAGGCATCATCACCTGTATTGAAGTTCTATCATCACCAAAGTTTTCTGAATTCCCTATCTCTGCTTCATGATCAAAAAGTAATTGCATAATTCCTGAAATATATGCAGGCGGAGTAATGATGGTCATATGCACCCAAGGCTCTTCCACTTCAGATACTTCTCCGAATTCAGGAAATTTTGAAGGAGAATAAATTGTTTCTTTTTTACCTTGCTTGTTTGTCACAATGTAAGTAATACTTGGCGTTGTAACAATCAAATTTAAATTAAATTCTCTTCGCAATCTTTCAGTAATAATTTCCAAGTGAAGCATTCCCAAAAATCCACAACGAAAACCTCGCCCGAGTGAGCCTGAAGATTCTTCCTCAAAAGCATATGAAGAATCTGAAAGACGCAAACGCTCAAGCGCCTGTCGAAGAGTATTAAAATCATTTTGATTTTCCGGATATACAGAAGCCCAAACCACTGGCTTTGGAGTCATATATCCATGAAGTGCAGAAAGTGGATGCGAAGCAGATGTTATGGTGTCTCCCACTGATGCAATACCCGGTCTTTTTATTCCTGTTACAATGTAGCCAATCTCCCCCGCCATCAGTTCAGACTTTGGAGTTTCCTGCGGATTGAATGTACCTACTTCAAGTGCGGTAAATTTTTCATTCGCAATTTTAAATAAAAGTTGTTCGCCTTTTTTAATTTTTCCATCAAGCATTCGCACAAAAACAATCACCCCCGTGTGAGTTGAATATTGAAAATCAAAAATAAGAGCGCGAACATCTTTTGGACCAGTGTGAGTTGTTTTTGGTGCTGGAACTTTTTTTATAACTTCTTGCAAAAGAGCTTCCACTCCTTCTCCAGTTCTTCCAGACACGCAAATAATATCATCTTCACTACAACCCAACAGTTTAATTGTTTCGTGTTTTACCTCATCCACCCGAGAAAGCGGTGAGTCGATTTTTGTAAGGACAGGGATGATAACAAGCCCAGATTCACGGGCCATAGAAAGGGTGGTGAGTGTTTGCGCCTGCACCCCCTGAGTGGCATCCACGAGCAAAATAGAGCCTTCCACGGCCTTTAGGGCGCGAGATACCTCATAGTAAAAGTCGATATGTCCAGGGGTGTCGATCAGGTTCAAGATGTACTTTTTATCATCTTTCGGGTTCTGATACTCCATCCGAACAGGGCGCATTTTTATGGTAATACCTCGTTCCTTTTCTAGCTCCATATCATCAAGAACACGGTCGTGCATTTTTCGTGCCTCGACAGTGTGAGTGATTTCTAGCATACGATCGGCAAGTGTAGACTTGCCGTGATCGATGTGCGCGATAATGCTAAAGTTTCGGATGTTGTTCATTTGTTTTATAAAATACTCTCAACTCCTATTTGTCATTCCTGCCCCCGTATCCACGAGGATAAACTCCGGCAGGAATCCAGTCTGAAAATCCGAATTAACCTGGATCCCTACATTCGCGAGGATGACAGAAAAGCCAGAAATCAAATAAGATTAAATATTGTATTTTGAAGGTAATATAGCATAAACAGGTAACATATTCTAGGCATGTTTCCTGTTCTAAATGTTGTAAATGTTCTAGCTGTTCTAATGTAAATACACTAAAACGTAAAATCTTATAGTTCGATATATTGAACTATGAGATTTAAAGTATAAAATGATACACAATTCGCGGTCGCGAAATGTGTATCATTCCTGTGTTATATATTCTTAATTCATAATTCCTAATTCTTAATTCTAACCTAAAGTTCCGTCTGTTCCGGTACCACCAGCTTTGCCCTCCAAATCTTTCCAGTCAAACTTTTACCTATTTCTTTTACCTCTTCATTTTTCAATGCGTACAAAACAACAATCGCAACAATAATTCCAATCATTCCAGAAATAAACCCTTGCAAAAATATTCCCCAAACTTTAGATTGATCAAAAAATACAGTGGATATATTCAAGCTTAAATATACGGCATAGCCCATCACCACCGAAGCACCAAAACTCTGGAAAAAAGTTTGTTTTAAAATCTTTCCAAAACCTCGAAAATCTTTTTCGAAAAGCCTCCAAAGCCAAACAACATTTATAAAAGATGCCAATGTAAAACCAAGAGGCAAAACGAGCACAGAAGTACCTTTTATATCACTCACACGCAAAAGTATTTCAAAGAAATTTCTAACAAATTCAAATGAATTAAAAATGTATGAACCGAGGACAGCAAACACCACAGCAAGCACCGAAGAAACTGTGTTTATTAAAAGAGGTTTTTTTGTCATTCCTGCAGAATAAAAACCACGCACAAAAAGTAATACTAAAGATTGGGCTGTGACAGAAAGTGCAAAAAGAGCTAAAGATGCAGCTGTGAGTCTTGTATTGTCCCAATTAAAATTTCCAGATCCAAAAATAACTCTGACAATTTGTGCACGCAAAACAACAAATAAAACTGTCACAGGAATAGACCAGAAAATAATGTGTCGTCCTGCAGTAATGATATGGCTAATAAATTCATCTCTTTTCCCTTCGGAATAAAGTCGAGTTAAAACAGGAAAAGCAGCGAGAGAATAACTCACCCCAATGATTGCAAGAGGCACAGATTGCAAGTTAAAAGAAAGTGTCAAAATCGAAATCGAACCAACAGCCATAAAAGATGCAAGCCAAAACATAGCGGTCATCGAAAGCTGATTAGCGGCAAGGGTAAATGTACGAGGAATTGAAAGTGTGACTACCTCCTTCACATATTTCCATTCTATTTTTTTTATAAACGAAAGCTTAACCCCACAGCTCGCAAGCGAAGGGATTTGTATGGCCACATGTAAAAGTGAACCAAAAATGACACCCAAAACCAAACCCGGAAGGCCATATATAGGATACAAAAATACAATACCTAAAATAATTGCAAAGTTATAAAGGAGTGGAGATATTGCACTTACAATAAAAATTTTCCTAGCTTGGTTAATACTTGAGAACAAATTTGAAACCCCGAGAAGAAGTGGTGAGAGAAGTAAAATACGAGTCATCAAAATTAAAATTTCTTGATGTTCACCATTAAATATTCCTGGAACCAAAAGCTTCAAAAAGAATGGTGCAAAAAATGCAAAGAAAGCAATTACAAAAAGAATTGTTACAAAGAAAATTGTGAAAACACTGCTTATAAATTTTTGCATTTCTTCCTTACCTTTCCTTTCTTCTCGAATCAAAAACGGAATAAGCACCGAAACAGCCACGAGAGAAGAAACTGTCACAAAAATTAAATCTGGAATTCGGAAAGATGCGTAGTACACATCGAGCATGGCGCTTGCACCGAAATAGTGGGCAAGAAGTTTGTCACGAACAAGCCCAAGAATTTGTGAAAGTAATGTAAATATTCCAAGGAAATATGCTGCCTCGTGAAGACCCTTTATTTCTTTATTTAAATATGAAAAAATTCTGTTCATCATAGATTAGCTCTTAGGCTCTAGGCTCTAGGCTCTAGGCTCTAGCTTAAATACAAATTAATACCTTATGAGACAGTATAACATATAACACATAACTCATAACATATAAATTTTAACTGAATAACTTTAATGAAAAACAACTACAACTTCTGCTATAGCAGAAGTTGTAGTTGTTTTACCCCCACCTTTTTTTCCTAAAATCTTTCGAGAGGAACCTTGATAAAACTATATTTAAGACAAAACCTCGCGTTTCTGCGAGGTTTTATCATGTGAATGAACCATGTTGATAAGCCGAATTCTGTCTAGGGCAATCATTTATCTGGGAGTGATATTACTACCACCCTCGAGCGGCACTCCTGCACATCGCGCTGGGCGCGATGTGAATTTTTAATTTCAAATTTTCAAGTCCCAGTTTATTGCACTATCTGGGATAAATAATTTATTAATGTATAAATTTTAAATTAAAAATTTAAACATTATTTCAAAAATTAAAAATTACAAAATTAAAAATTTACATTGTACTCAATGTGATGCACAGGCACGGCCTTGCACGCTGGTAAGGATTTAGCCGTTTCACTTTTACGTTTCCATAAAATTCTTCCCGAAGGAAGCCTCTGCTTTTCAGCTCGGGCGTCACTGCTCGCACCTCTCGCCACTCATTCTGTGGACGCGACGGGGGTTACCCGCTACCTTTC
>JBAXIZ010000013.1:0-9382 GCA_037138095.1 bacterium | reverse complement strand
GACGTGTTCGGACTTTCCTCCCTGCTTTCGCAGAGCGATTGCCTAACATGGCTACCCCCAATTATAGCACAATTTAATAAAAAATCAAGCAAACCCGTAGTGAATTTTAGATGTCAAAAATCTACTACCAGGCAAAGAAAAACCACTCTCGAAAGAGTGGCTAAATAACCATTTATTCCTTTGCTTTTTTGACTTGAACTTCTTCACGCATGATTCCGTCCCATTCGAGCTGTTCACAGGTAAAATATGTTCTGCCAGAATTCAAAGTAAGGCGTTTTCCTTGAATTTGCGCGATAAAGGTACGGAGAGCCATATCGGCAAATTGACCACATCCAAATGGCATATAATACGACCCGCCACCTTCTGTCTCCTGACCGAGCTGATGTGTATAAACTGCATATCGCCTATCCTGCTCACGATCTTCACCCCTTTCAATAGTAAGGGTAAGCTTGTATTTACGAAGGAAATCCTCGAGACTCAAGATTGATGATCCTTTTTTAACTACTTTCACTTGAATTGGCATAATCTCAATTGGTTTGTGGTTTCTGTTCTTCTCGGATTTAAACATATTTTGAAAAGGAAGTCTAGTGATTCGTAAATAGCAACTAGCACTTAGGCTCTAGGTGCTAGCAAAAAATACAAACATGGATTCCCGATCAGGTCGGGAATGACAATACGGGAAGATTACGCAAAATGCGGGACGCCCGAAGGGCGTCCCGCATTTTTGAATTCTGTATTTTCTACTCACTACTCACTACGGACTACTTACTCTCAACAACTACAATATCATCTATCGAACACACTCCACTTGCACAAGCTAATTCTTTCTTAACATCTGTTGTGTCCACCTTCTCATAAATAACAATCTTTGAGAAATCAATATGTTCATATCTCTTTGAAAGTTCATTGTATCTCTTCTCATCAATCGCTTCATATGGAGCAAGTTGATAAACATGGTTGTCTCTTGGCAAGAACGAAAGCCCACCAATCAAATCCCAATTTTTGTAAAGCCAGTTTGCAACTTCAATCCACTCATCGTCCCCTATCGAAATTGTAACTGATGGGTTGTGATGTGTATAATTTTCTTTTACATTTTTCCAGAAAGTTAATTGATCCAAAGCTGACATATCGTCTTTGAAAATTGAACCTTTTGGAGCCTTCACCGGGAAGTCCATCACATAAGTTGTGGCATTTTCTTCTGTTTGCCCCACTTCGGGGTGATAAGGAACTCCTTGATCTTTCAACATTTTGAAAAGTGCATCTGTTGCAGAAATTCGAACTCGGCGAATATAATATTGTGAATGTCTTGCATGCATTCCACTTGAACAATCCACAGTCTGTGAAAGGTTTCCCGAAGGCTTCACTGTTGTAATAGCAGCAGAAGCATTAATGCCAAATCGCTTTGCATAAACTTTATTTACTTTTACCGTTTCTTCACGAAGTCTCCTTAGCACCTCTGGCTTTCTCACAACTGGGCAGTCCCACATACCTGTAATTGAAACACCAAGCAAAGCTTCTTCTTCACAGTTTTTCTTCCATTCAGGTGATAAGTAAACAAAGTTTGTAAATGATGCTTGATATGTACCTATAATAGTCGCTACACGAATCTTTCGCATAAGGTCGGCTTCTTTGTCAGCATTTCTCGCCACCACTTCTGTAAGGTTACAAAATTGTTTTGGTCGAAGAATAATTTCTCCACAAGGGTTTGTACCAAATTTATCCCACCAATCGGCTGAAAGTTTTGCTCGGCTTTCTGGAAATGTTTTCCTCAAACCTCCTCGGTTGAAAATACCTCGTTCACCAGAGCGACTTTGCACAAGAGCAAGCCATTCTTTCAAAAATTCTTCATTTGATGGTTTGTTCAAATATACAGCAGAGTTGTTGGCCAAAGATCTTTGTGGCTCACTCATCCAAAACTGCCCTTTCTTTGCATCGCGAATATCTGAATCATAAAGATCTGAAAGAGAAATCAAAGCTGTTCGGCGTACGCCACCAGAAACTACTCCCATACCTATTTGGCAAACAATATCATGCACATCTAGGTTTGTAAGGTGACCTCCCTGTCGAGAAAGAATCTTATTCCTTGTGAAATCATGAATTTGTCGAAGTGGGTCGGGACCTGAACTTTTACCTCCAGTAGTCTTTAGGCGAGCACCAGCTGGGCGAAGTTTAGAATAATCAAATTCAACATCTGTACCTTCAAACAAATTTTTCATTCCAAAACTAAATGAGTCTGCCCAACCTTCACGAGAGTCTTCGATTACATATTTAACTTTTTTACCTGTTTGATATTTTATTTGAGGTAATGACTGTGCACTATAGCTTTCTGCTGAAAAACCAACTCCACATCCAGACATTGAAAGAAACATTATCTCAGCAAAATCTTGGAATGTTTGAGGTGCAGAAAAGGAACAGTTGTAGGCACAAGCATGGTTTCTTCGAGCGGCAGGACCAGCAAATTGCAGAAGTCGCATTGAAGGCATTGCTTCGTGGTAAAAAATAGCATCACGAACTTCTTTGTATTCTGCTTCTTTAAGTTTGGTACCGAGATTTTCTTTCATAAAATCCATATAACGGTCGACTGTTTCTACCCAAGTTTCTCGACGCCCCTCTTCTTCTATCCAACGAGAATATGTTCGATAGTATATAAATTCACCGAGGGAGTTTTTAAAAGCTTTCTTACTTTCAGCAGCAAGGATCTTAACATTTTCTGGAACTTGCACACCCTTCGCTCGAAGTTTTGACCTTTCTTCACGATAAATAATGAAGTTTTTAGCCGTTTTTACATATTCGCTTAAAATAAGCTCTCTTTCTATATCATCTTGAATACCTTCCACTGTGGGAACGAAATTTTTATGTTTTCGTTTTGTGCGTATAAGCTCCGCTTCCACTTTAGAAGCCACTAACTGAGCTTCTTTTGGAGAACCTTCTCCAGATGCGATCATCGCCTTGTTGATTGCGTTTACAATCTTCCCTACCTCAAATGGAACAATTGACCCGCTTCTTTTTTGAATGTGGGTAATTTCAACTGATGATTTTTCAATCTTCTTTTTTTTCTTTTCTGCCATGCTTATGTAATTAACGTCTGCTAAATTAATAAAAGGTTGTCTCCCCATTGTACTCCTTTTTTGTAGAATATTAAAAGTGGATAACTATTCAAAAAACATACATTGACGACTGTAAAGCTACCGGTTCAAAAAGGTAACAAGGTGACCAGATTTTTTATATTAAATTTTTAAAGCCACAGATTACTCTTCTTTACCAAACAAAATTTCATCTCCTAGTTTTAAATCTTTATCCCCAATGAGCCCTGCTCGAACTTCTAAAATATATAAAGATTCTTTTGGCGGGTAATAAACGAGTGGATATGTCGAAGGATCTACATTTCTTTTTAAATTTACAATTTTTTTATTTTTATCAAGCCAAATAATATCTATTGGGAAACGCATATCCTTCATCCATATTCCATAAATACCGGGGGTGTCAAATTTGAATAACATCGAGGTATTTGAAGGTAAAAATGCCTTACCGGAGAGGCCTTGAGTCCTCTTTTCTTCTGTGTCGGCTACATAGCCAACAAAGAGAGCGCTTTTAATAAGGATATGTTCTTTTGTATACGAAGAGTAAGATAAATACCCTCGGACAAAGAGCCAAATCCAAACAATTGCTAAAGCGACAACAATAATAACAATTGCTTTAATAGATGCTAAAAGAATTTTTTTAGTTGATATTGGTTTCAAGTACGTATATTATAGCATAGGCTTTCGAGTACGAAAGCCTATGCTAAATTTTTAATTTTTAATTTTAAAATAATGCTTAAATTTTTTAATTTTTAAATCAAAAACAAATAAGGAGGGTTCGCATAGCGGTCTAGTGCGCCACCTTGGAAAGGTGGTATGGGGGAAACTCCATCAAGGGTTCAAATCCCTTACCCTCCGCCAGAAATTAATAACTAACTTATATAAACATGCAAAAACGAACACTCGCACAAATTAAGAGAGATTTGAAAGAACTATCCAAAAGGGGGTGGATTAAATCTAATCGAAAACATAATACAGGCATTGGTAAAACTCTGGAAGATCATCTTAATATAAAAGAAAATAATATTGCTTTACCGGATTTTGGCGTTATGGAACTAAAGTCTCAAAGAATGAATACAATTTCTATGATGACATTATTTACCAAAAGCCCAGAAGGAATAACAAATACTGAAATAAGAAAGCGTTTTGGCTATCCTGACCCAGAATTTCCAAAGATTAAAATTCTTCACCAAACAATTAGCGGTGAAAAAAGAAATAGTATGGGTTTTCATGCCACTATTGATGAGAAACAGAATAAATTACTCATCCTTAAAAAAGGAAAACTTTTAGGATACTATAGTCTGGCATTTTTGAAGCAAAAAGCTATTGAAAAAATTGGAAACGGTTTGATATTAGTCCGTGCAGAAACAAAAAAGAAAGATGGGCATGAATACTTTCACTACAAAGACGCTTACATTCTTAAAGAAATTGACCCGACTAAATTTCTTACTTATTCTAAATATGATATTCGTCTTGGTGTGTATCATAGTGGGAAAAAAGCCGGACAGCCCCATGATCATGGCTCTGCATTCCGTCTGACAGAAAAAGCTCTACCTCTTTTGTTCAAGATCCACAAGAAAATTCTCTAATTTTTTCGTAAAACAACAATACTTTCCTTGTTCATTGTTTCTTCTAAAGCACCAACAATATTTGTCGGAGAATTTTTTATTGGCATCCTTTTACCCGGAATATTTCGAACAATAATATCTTCACAAGTAAATCCTATTTTTTCTGCCAATTCCGCAATAATAAAATCTGTCGGAATTCTAACTTGTTTAACCAATCTATTGCCGACCACAAGGCAAAAATATTTTTTAGGCTTTAATATTCTATGAGCTTGTTTTAAACATTCATTTAAACCAAGATTAAAACTTAATACATCTTTTGCCCTAGCCTTATCCTGCTTCGCTATTTTCTCTAATGATTCTTTAAGATAATCTGATGAAAGTGTGTGAATTAGATTTTTAGTAGCCCTACCTCCAAGGAGGTCGTTGTCGACTCCCGATGCATCATTCGGGTCATCAAATACATCAATCCATTGTGCTGAAAGACGAGAAAACTGCCCGTAAGCAACAGTTGTTCGGCTATCACCATATGGTGGAGAAGTAATAATGCAGTCAATAGAATTTTCTTTTATTCCATTATCTTTTGACGAATCACTGTAGATTATTTTTGTCCATGAGTCTTTTTTTGCATCTTTATAAAAATTAGCCATTCCTACAATATTTTTTTCTGCGTTTTTACGAAATATACCAATAACATCTGGATCGTGTTTTTCCAGTTTATCAGCCTTTACTCGAACCAATTTGAATTCCCCAGTCTTTGTATTTGATGAATAACGAACTGTCTCACTAAAAGCGACCATTAAAAAATTCTGAATTGCTTCGTCCTTTATTTCACGTATTACTTTCTTTAATTTCGCAAGTTTAATAATTACCTTATCTTTAAACCAAAAATCAATATTTTTAAAATCTGGTTTTTGTATTTCATTATCTTTAATTTTTTCTACTCTATCAAGCAACGCAATATATTCTTTCGTTAGTTTTTGAGGATTTATTGGAGTTGTTTTTGCTTTCGCAAGAAAAATAGCAAGAGGATTAAGATCGATGCCATAGGCATTTCTTCCTATCAATCTACTTTCAACTAAAGCTGATCCAGAGCCACAAAAAATATCACAAATAATATCACCCTCTTTGCTATAAGTTTCTAATAATCTCCGTGCAACTTGAGGAATGAACATTGCAGGATAAGTGTGTATTCCATGTGTATGTGTTTTTGTTTTTTCGCCTCTGTAGTCCCATGAATAATCTATTTTACGAACATATTTTTCATCCCTTGATTGTCCTTGATCTAATTGTGATTCTAAATTACGGATAATCTTCACAACAACTCCTCTAACTTCCACTTCATCACGATAAATTGGAAATAATGTTGGGTTTGCAGGCTGTAGTCTAAATCTTCCATTTTCACGATATATTTTTTTTAGGGTTGCTTCATTATCGTCAATCACTGCAACAACAGTCTGACCATTTTCGGCTATATCTTGTTTTCGTATAACAACAATATCCCCATCAAAAATACCTTCATCAATCATACTGCTACCCTGCACGCGCAAAGCATAATGCTTACCCTGCTTCCCAATTTCATCTCTTGTAATTGTAATAGTTTCATCTGAAATTTCTATTGCTTCAATAGGCTGTCCGGCGGCAATTATACCCAAAATTGGTATTTCAACTGTTTGTTTTGCTTTAACTGTAGAAACAGCGCGGGGTTGATTATGTTCTTTATTCAAAAAACCAGCATCCTGCAATTTGCTGATGTAATAATGAGAAGTGGAAACAGAAGCAAGTTTAAATTTCTTTTTTATTTCTTCAAGAGATGGAGCGTAGCCATGCTTTACCATATATACTTTTATAAAATCGAGAACTTGTGTTTGCTTTTTAGTTATCATATATACTATTATAGAAAATAAATAGAAAGTATACAAGTTAAATTATCCACAGAATAAAGCTATAGTAGCGAATCTCTCTCCGCCAAAAAAATAAAATCCCCCGCTTGTACTCAAGCAGGGGGGAAATACTAAATGAAAGGACATATCGGTCTTCGACCCTTGAAAACAGGGTCAAGTCTCCAAATAAATTTATCCCCGTTACGAACGTAGAAAATTTTCTGATTCATAGAATACTCAAAATCTTCACCCTCCACCCTCTTCCAAAGGATTCCATTTCCCGTAATCAAAATCTCGAGAATACAAAATCCGCAGAAAACAATTCCGACAGCCATAAGGGTAAAAAATGTTATTCCCAAAAACCAATGCCAAGTGGCGGGAAGGTCATAAACACTTGGACCCTCAAGTTCTAGAAGCCAGAAAATTTTCGAGAGTATTGTTTCCGCAAGAAAATAAATAACGAAGAGAAAAATGGAAGCAGTGACGACGGTATTCACAATTCTTTTCAGGAACATGTTCATATGCGTTATTTGGTTGATTGTTTATTGTTTAATCCACCAAATTTATAACACATTATATAAATACACACAACCCATATAAACATAGATAAAAACTCTCACCTAATGTATAATATTTCAATGTCTAAAACCAAAGCCTTAATACTTTTTACTGTTTTTATTGATATCCTAGGAATAGGTATTGTTATTCCCGTACTACCCTTTTTCGTCAAATCTTTTGGTGCTTCCGATTTCACCATTACAGCCCTTTTCGCCACATATGCTCTTTGTGCATTTATTAGCGCCCCAATACTCGGTGCCCTTTCCGACAGAATTGGTCGTCGCCCAATCCTTATTGTAAGTATCATAAGTAGCTCTATCGGCTGGTTCATTTTCGCAGGAGCTCAAAATATTATTTTTCTTTTCACAGGGCGCATTATTGATGGCTTAGCGGCAGGAAATATCACAACAGCTCAAAGCTATCTTTCTGATATTTCAAAAGATGAAAAAGACCGAACTTCAAACCTAGGGCTTATAGGTGCGATGTTTGGAATAGGATTAATTGTGGGACCACTCGTTGGAGGACTTTTGGGAGCAATCAATCACACACTTCCTTTTTATATAGTAGGTGCGCTCGCATTAGCCAATGCAATCCTTGCATACTTTTTTCTTCCAGAAACACATCACGAACGCACTAAAGAAAAAATGAGTATAAATCCCCTTTCTCCGATTTTTCGCGCTTTTGCTCACCCAGTAATTTTACCAATTATGATAGCTTGGTTTTTCTTCAATACAGCCATCGCAATTCAGCAATCCATCTTCGCTCTTTATTTAAACAAAATTTTTGGAATTAAAGAACTTGGATCAGGATTGTTGTTTACAGGCATCGGTGTCCTTATTCTCATCAATCAACTCTTCCTCTTAAAAAAGTTTTGGCTTGCTCGTTTCCAAAGAAAAAATCTATTAAACGGGATGTTAATTGCACTTGGTGTTGGTTTTATTTTCACTAGCACCCCTTGGGGTATAGTGCTCGGCATAGGAGTAATTTTTACAACTTTTGGACAATCTTTAGGACGCACAATTATGACAGGTTTGGTTTCAGGATTAGATGCCGTAAAACGTGGAGAAAATTTGGGAACAATGAATGCTTTCGCATCTCTTGCAATGATACTTGGCCCATTTATCGGTGGCTCACTTTTCATAATTAATATTCACTATTCATTTATAGCCGCAGGAATTTTTGCCTTAATTGCTCTTTGGGCTGTGAATGTCGGAAAAATATTTCACACTAAATCGAATTATAAGCAAACATAGAAATCACAGCGAAGCCAATGGCTAGCCAAAGAGTAATTGTTGAAATAGTCAATAAAATAGGCATTTTTGTAAGGATAAAAAATAGGAGCAAAATAATACCCGCACACTGAAGCACCATTTTTATTTTCCCAGAAAGCTTAGCCTGAATAACAACGTGCTTCATTGTGCGTTTTTTATATAAAGCAATTGAAATAATCATAAGCTCAAGCAAAATTATCAAAAGTGCAAGTTGCCAACTTATATAGCGACTAATTAAAATAATGGAAGCGGAGCCAATAAGAAGTTTGTCGGCAAGTGGGTCAAAAAACTTGCCATCACTTGTGATCTGGTGGCGTACTCTCGCCATCGCCCCATCTAAAGCGTCTGAAAAGGCTGCGAGAACAAAAATGATAGTCCCCCACAAATAACTTTCAGTAAGGAAGAAATAGATTACAAAAGGGATACAAATAAAACGAAAAACTGTAACAGCATTTGGCCGAACAGTCCTTGGAACAAAAGGCAAAACAGTATTAGCTATTAGCCTATCAAAAAAATTAATTTTTGCTCTTCCTTTTCGATTTTCAAGTTCGTTCATATTAATTTTTAAACATTTTTTAAATCTTCTAATGCCATGGTAGCTTTTTGCATTCTCTTGAATTCATTTTCACGAAAAAAAGGAATTGTATGCCTCATATCAACACCAAAAGTTCTTTGGTTTTCAACCTCACGAGTAACTAATTTATTTCCCAATGTCTCAATATTATTATTTTCTTGCAAATTTACCTTTCTGTGTTCTTTAGCCTCTTTATTAAAACTAGGTGTATACATTGTTAAATCTTCCAAACCCACAACTCTAGTTAATTTTACCTCGGGATTAATATCTAGTTTTTTCCCCAAACCTGTAATTATTGAAATTAATGCTTTTTTCTTTAGGTCTTTTTGTTCTGGAGACATTTTAGGGTGTATATCTTTTTTCTCTAAAGCTAATGTCATTTGTGCAATAAATTCACCCATACCCTCACCTATGATGCCACGGCACGCCTGACCACCTGGCAGGATCCTCT